>JAICEG010000016.1 GCA_025924295.1 Vicinamibacteria bacterium | reverse complement strand
CGAACTCGTGCAGGGCACGTTGCCTCTACTCATCCTCCGTACCCTGGCGACAGGGCCTAACCATGGGTTTGCCATCGCGCGCCGCATCCAGCAGGTGTCGAAGGACGTCCTGCGGGTCGAAGAAGGCTCGCTGTATCCCGCTCTGCACCGTCTCGAGGTGCAAGGGTGGATTGCGTCGGAGTGGCGCCTGACGGAGAACAACCGGAACGCGAAGTACTACCGGCTGACGCGCGCCGGTCGCACGCAGCTGGAACGCGAGGCGACTCGGTGGAACGCCATCGCCGACGCCATCGCCGCTGTACTGCGGGAAGCGTAGGAGCCTTGTCCTCATGAACGCGTGGCGCACTTTCCTGCATCGCCTCGGCTACCTGCCCCGCAAAGGACGGTTCGATCGGCAGCTCGATGAGGAACTCCAGTTTCACGTCGAAAGCCGTGTCGACGAGCTCGAGCAGCAAGGCTACCCGCGGCCCCAGGCCCGCGCGCGTGCCGTCGCGGAATTCGGTTCGCGCACGCGCGTGGCGGAAGACAGCCGCGCCGCCTGGCAGTTCCGCTGGCTCGAAGACCTGGTCGCAGACGGCAGCTACGCCCTGCGGGCGTTTCACCGTCGCCCGACGTTCGCCCTGGCGGCCATCGCCTGCCTGGCACTCGGGATCGGCGCGAATGCCCTGATCTTCAGCCTGGTCAACGCGGCGTTCCTGCGCCCGCTCCCGTATCCAGACGCCGATCGCATCGCGATGGTGCGGTTCACGCCGCCCAGCCAGCCAGACGAGAAGTTGGGGACCAATTCGGGCGGCTACTTCTTCATCCGCGAGCACAACCGCGTGTTCGAGCGAATGGGTGTCCTCCGGCTCACGGGGATCACCGCCGCCGTCGGCGATTCGGATGATGCGCAACGCGAGTGGCTGCAGGTCGGGTGGGCGTCGCCGGGACTCACCGACGTCTTTGGCGTGCAGCCGGCCATCGGCCGCTGGTTCCGACCCGATGACCTGGAGGTGGGCGTCGTCATCACCCACGGACTCTGGCAGCGGCTCTTCGGCGGTCGCCCCGACGTCCTCGGACAGGCGATGCGCTTCGACGCGATGCGAGGCGTTGTCATCGGCGTCACGCCTCCCGGTTACCGGACGCTGACACCCGATGTGGACCTCTGGATCCAGCAGCGGGACGATGACCTCGCCCGGGCGCTCCGCAGCCCCAACCGGGTGTTCAACATGTTCGCCCGACTGCGTCCGGGCGCCACATTGGAGGACGCGCAGGGCGACCTGCGGACACTGGAGGAGCCCCTGGGCAAGGACCTGCCGATGCATCAAGGGTGGGGATTGACCATTGATTCGCTCCGCGAGGTCTATGTCGGCTATCTGCGGCAGCCGGTGCTCGTGCTGCAGGGCGCGGTCTTTCTCCTCCTGCTGATTGCGTGCGCCAACGTGGGCGGGTTGCTGCTGTCGCAGGCAGTCGCTCGCCAGAAGGAGCTCGGCCTACGGGCTGCCCTCGGATCCTCGCGCAACCGCATCCTGCGCCAGCTGCTGACCGGAACGTGCTGCTGTCATGCGCCGCCGGCGTGCTCGGCATCGTGCTGGCGTGGCTCGGGCTGCGAGCGTTCGTCAACACCGGACTGTCCGCCTACCGCGATCTGCAGAATGTGACGCTCGACTGGACGGTGATCGGCTTCGCCATTGTCGTCTCGCTGGCGACGGCGCTCGTCTTCGGCATCCTGCCGGCGCTGCAGCTCTCGCGTCTCGACGTGGTGGAGGTCGTGCGCGACGCTGGACGGGGCGCGACCGCGGGCCCGACCCGCAGTCGGCTTCGTGGGGCATTCGTGGTGGCGCAAGTAGCTCTGGCGCTCGTGCTGCTCGTCGCCACCGGACTTCTCACGCGGAGCCTGCTGCGTCTGAATGCGGTTGACACCGGAATCAATCCCGAACGGCTGGTTGCGCTCCAGACCCCGATGCCGCGCGCGATGTATCGCAACACCAGGGGCAACACGCCGGGCGGCGGATTGCTCGTAGAGTTCGATTCGCGTTTCAGCGACCTCACCGAGCGGCTGCGGGAGCGCTTTGCCTCGGTGCCCGGAGTTCAGTCCGTAGCTGCGACGACGCCGCCGCCGCTGGGAGGAACGCCGCGGCGCGTGCTGTTCCGCAAGGACTCGTGGCTGGCAATGGCCGACGATCGCGAGCCCTGGTCGGCGGAGTGGTATCCGGTCAGCGCCGGTTACTTCGAGACCGTGCAGATTCGCGTGCTCCAGGGACGGACGTTTACGCGCCAGGACGCACCATCCAGGCCCCCGGTCGCCATCATCAACGCCAGCATGGCCGCACGGTACTGGCCGAACGAAAACCCGATCGGACGGCTGCTGCAGACAGACGTGCTGGACGATCCGCCGCGTGAGATCATCGGTGTCGTCGGCGACGTCCGCCAGGACCGTTATCAATCAGCGCCCGTGCCGCAGGTGTACGTCCCGCGGACGCAGCTGCCATCCCGAATGGACATGACGATGGGCCTCGAGGTGCTCGTCACGACGCTCGTCGTGCGTGCCGCCGGCGACGCGGTCTCGCTGGTGCCTGCGCTGCGCGCTGCGGTTCGCGACGTCGACACCACGATCAGCGTGGCGAGTGCGAGGACCGTAGAGGACTACGCCGCGGACCAGCTCCAGGAACTGAGCCAGTACGCCGCCGTGTTGGGATTGTTCGGCGCGATTTCCGTCACGCTTGCGGTGATCGGCATCCTCGGCGTCATGACACAAGCGGTCGGCCAGCGCGCGAACGAGATCGCCGTGCGTATGGCGCTCGGTGCGCAGTCGTCGAACGTGCTCGGACTCGTGCTCCGTCAGGGACTCATGCTCATTGCGGTAGGGATCGGTGTCGGCCTGGTCGCATCTGTGATGCTGACGCCCGTCATTCGCAGCCTCCTCTGGGGCGTCACGATCACGGATCCGCTGACGCTCGCACTGGTCGTCCTTGCCCTGGCGGCTGTGGCACTGGTGGCCTGCTACCTCCCGGCTCGCCGCGCGCTGAAGGTGACGCCGATTGCGGCGTTGCGCGGCGACTGACGCTCACACACGCGTAGGGAGCGCCAAATGTCCTGGCTGCGCCGTCTGTGGAACACCCTGCGCCCGGAACACCACCAGCGTGAGATCGAACGTGAAATTGCCTTTCACATCGAAGAGAGCACCGCGCAGCTGCAACACGACGGGTTGAGCGCCGACGAGGCCCGCCGGCTGGCCCGGATCCAGTTCGGCAACCCGCTCGCGCAGGCCGAACGCACGCGCGACGTGGCCATCACGCTCTGGCTCGACGCGCTGTTTCGGAACGTACGGCACGCCGCACGGGCGCTGTGTCGTACGCCCGGCTTCACGGTGTCGGTGGTGCTGACCCTGGCGCTCGGCATCGGCGCCAACACCGCCGTGTTTTCGGCCATCGACGCGATTGTGCTGCGGGCACTTCCCTATCGGGAGAGCGGTCGCTTAGTGCGCCTGTCGGAAGTGCGCCGCCACACGCAGACTGCTTTTTCCACGCCGGCGCGCATCGAGGACTGGAATCGCCTTAACTCCACGTTCGAGGCAATCAGCGGCTACAGCCTTTACGACGCAACCGACAGCAGCCGGCAGTTGCCGGAACGGACGCGATACGCGGGCGTGGGCCCCCGGTTCCTCGAAGTGCTCGGGCTGACCCCGGCGCTTGGGCGAGGCCTCGATGACAAAGCGCACAGCTTTGGGACGCCGACCACCTTGCTCGTGAGCGATCGCTTCTGGAGAGACCGGTTAGACGGGGACCCCGGGGCGCCGGGCCGCACGGTGCAAGCAGCCGACGTCATCGGCACGGTGTCATTCGAAGTGGCCGGCGTGATGCCGCCCTCGTTCGTATTCCCCGACCCCGAGGTCGGCAGCTGGTCGGCGCTGAAAATCGATGCGCCGTGGATGCGGAGCCGGCAGGCCGACTTCGCGTTCATGACCGCGATCGGCCGGCTAAAGGCCGGCGTGACGATCGACCAGGCGCGTGCCGATCTGGCCACCGTCCAGCAGCGGCTTGGAGAGCAGTTCCCGGACACCGATCGCGACATGACCGTGGCCGTCACCCCGCTCAAGGACGCCGTGGTCGGGACCGTCGGCCGATCCCTGTGGTTGCTGTTCGGGGCGGTATCGGTGCTGCTGTTGATCGCGTGTACGAACATCGCCACGCTCCTGCTCGCGCGCGGCGCCCAGCGTCAGCAGGAGGTCGCCGTTCGCTACTCCCTCGGCGCGTCCCGACGGGCCGTCGCGGCGCAATTGCTCACGGAGGCGACGCTCCTAGCGGTGGCCGGGGCGACCGTAGGTCTGCTCGTCGCGGCCGGCACATCCGGAGCCCTGCGGCGCCTCGCACCGGATCTGCCGCGGCTCGACGAGGTCGGTCTCGACGGCCGCATTCTGGTCTACACCATTGTGGTGGCGGTGATCGTCTCGCTGGCGTGCGGCGTGGTCCCGACGCTGCGCGGCAGCCACGGCAGTGGCTGGTTGGCGCCGTCCGGCGGCGGGGGTCGCGTCGCCCCGCGACACGCGCTGCAATGGCTGCTGGTGGGCGTGCAGGTGGCGTTGTCTGTGACGCTGCTTGTCGGCGCCGGACTGCTGCTGCGAAGCTTCGAGCGTCTCGCCAACGTCGAAGCGGGATTCGACGCGTCTCGTGTGCTCGCATTTCGTGTCTACGCGCCGTGGAGCGAACGGGGAGATCCCGTGATCCGCCGTGTCACCGCAACGCTGGCGGCGGTCGCGGCGCTGCCGGGCATCGAGGCGGTGGCGACCACCACCTCGCTTTCAGGAGTGCCGGCCGCGGGAGCCGGGCCCGCCGAGATCCTAGTCACTTCGGAAACCGCCGACGCGGGCCCACCGGTGACCGCGGAGTACCGTATCGTCTCTCCGAGCTATTTCGCCACGATGCAGATCCCCATCGTGTCCGGTGACCTCTGCAGGCATCCGGCCACGGGAGCAGCGCGGCGGTCGGCGGGTCAGGCGATGGTGAACCGCGTGTTCGCGGACAGGTACTTTGTGGGCCGTTCGGTCATTGGGCTCCAGTTGGTCCCGCGCGGTTTTGTCTTCCCCTCGCGCGTCGTCGGCATCGTGGCCAACGCTCGCGAGGCCGCCATCGATCAGGAGCCGACGCCGGTCGTCTACGCCTGCGACATCGGAGCCACGCCAAATCCGTGGTACCTCGTTCGAACCGCCGGAGCGCCCGGAGCCCTGACGACTGCGGTCCGCGCGAAGTTGAAAGAACTCGAGCCGTTGCGGGCCGTATACGACACAGCGCCGCTGGAGCAGCACCTCGGCCGTGCATATGCCGAGACTCGGCTGCGCACGATCCTGCTCGGGCTGTTTGCGCTGACCGCATTGTCGCTGGCCTGCCTAGGTGTCTACGGTACTTTGAGCTACGTCGTCGGCCTGAAGCGGCGTGAAGTCGGACTGCGCTTGGCGCTCGGAGCCGCGCGTTTCTCTGTCCTGCGGCACTTTCTCACCCAAGTGTTCGGGGTGGTCGCGGTCGCCTGCGTGTCAGGCCTCGTCCTGGCCGCGGCGTTCACCCGCCTGCTGACGGGCATGCTGTTCGGCGTCTCGCCGTCGGACCCCGTGACCATTGCCGGCGTTCTCGGAATCGTGCTCCTGATGGCCGCCATGGCCGCGCTGATCCCAGCTGCGCGCGCCGCTCACGCACCGCTTGCGCAGGCGCTACGCACCGAGTGAGGCGAGCCGCGCCAGGACAGCAGCATAAGCCGCAGGCCGCCGGCCACCCGCACTTCGGTTGTGGAATGGCGGGTCGTGCAGCCTTGGAACGGCGGTGCCAGTCGGCGAACGTCGGGAATTGTGCGGGGCGGAGTTGGTAGCCTGAAGGGTGATAGCATCCTCACGCTGGAGGAGCTGGCATGACTCGTCGTGCGCTGTCTGGTCACGTGACCGCCGGGATGGCTGTGGCCATCGTCTCGATCTCGATCGCCGCCGGAATCGCCATGGCGCAGACCCCGGGTTCGAACGGCAATCTGCCGCGCACCCCGTGGGGCGACCCCGACCTCCAGGGAACCTGGACGACGGATGACACGATCGGCGTGCCGATCGAACGGCCCGAGGCACTCGGCGACAAGTTGTTCCTGACTGACGAGGACCTCGCGCAGCGAGCCAGGCAACAAGAAGAGGCGCGGCGCAAGGCGGCCGAAGCTGCCGCCAACGCGACTCGCACCGGTCCGGCGCCCGTCGGGCCGCCCGACCATTGGGGGGAAAATGCCTCCCAGCCGGTTCGTCAAACCTCGTTCGTCGTTCACCCGTCGAACGGGCGGATTCCCGCGGTCACACCCGAGGCGCAGAAGCGCGCGGCCGGACGCGATCGCGGCAGCTTCGGGACCGGTCCCTTCAACGGCCCGGAAGACCTCACCAACTTCGATCGCTGCATCTCGCGTGGCGTCGTCGGGTCGCTGCTCCCGCGGCCGTACGGCAATGGACTCAACATCGTTCAAGGCCCGGGTGTCGTCGCCATCAGTTACGAGATGATCCATGAGCCGCGGATCATCCCGATCGGTAAGACCGCGCATATCGGCGGCACCATCCGTCAGTACATGGGGGATGCGCGCGGCCACTTCGAAGGCGAGACGCTGGTCGTCGTGACCACGAACTTCACCGACAAGATGAGCATCGGCTTCAATGGCAATGGCCTGAGACACAGCGATGCCATGCGCCTGGTCGAACGCTTCACGCGAGTGGATGCGAAGACGATTCAGTGGGAAGTGACGATCGAGGATCCGAAAACTTACACGCAGCCGTTCAAGATGGCGCTGCCAATCCGGATGCAGGACGACTACGTCGTGTACGAATACGCCTGCCACGAAGGCAACTACGGCATGCGCAACATCCTCAGCGCTGCGCGCGCAGACGAAGGCGGGACCAGGTAGCGCTCATTCGCTCAGCCGATACTCGTAGCGCGCCACGTAGTAGGGGCCGACCTGTCGAAAGCTGTGAAATCGGAACCCGAACCCCTCGTACATCGAGCGCAGCTTCGGTCGGTTCGCATCGCAGTCCAACCGCAACCATCGCTTGTCGAGCTCGCGTGCGTGTGACAGGGCCCACCGCATCAGGGCCGTCGACACTCCTTGCCCCCTGAAGCGTCGGCGTACGACCAGGCGATGAATGAACGCCGAATCATCTCCCCGCAGGTCGGGCCAGAAGAGCTGATCCTCGAGCTGAAACCTGACTGCACCGGCGGCTTCCCCGTCCACGTCGGCGATGAAGAACTGTCCGGCCGCAACGTCGCTGTCGACCCGGCCCGGGTCCAACTCGCCCTCGTCCCACATAACGACCCCCATCGCGTCGACCCAGCCAGCGGCCTCTTCCAGCATGCCGTGGATGATCGCCGCGTCGGGCGCCTTCGCCTGACGCACCGCGATCGCCGCCATCACGCCGCGCCCTCGTCGAGCACCGGCGCGACGGCTGCGCTTCTTCGCGTGCGCACGCCATCGAGACCGAAGACCAGGAGACCCATCCAGACGAGCACGAAGCCGCTCAACTGCGATTGCGTAAACGGTTCGCGAATGACCAGCACACCCAGCAGGAACTGGATCGTCGGTGAAATGTACTGAAGGACGCCGATGACCGACAGCGGTACCCTTCGAACAGCTGATGCAAACAGCAGGAGCGGCACGATGGTGATCCCGCCTGCCATTACGAGCAGCACATCGGTGAGCACGCCGTTGTCGAGAAACGCACCAGTTCCCTGCCTGTCGAGCAGAACGAGGTAGGTCGCCGCCGGCAGGAAAAGAACTGCCGTTTCCACGGCGAGCCCCTCCAGCGACGGCAGCGGCGCTGTCTTCTTGACCAACCCGTACCCACCGAAGCTCGCTGCCAGTGCCAGCGCGATCCAGGGAACGCCGCCGTACGCCAGCGCAAGCCGCACGACACCCGCGAACGCCAGAGCCACCGCCAGCCACTGCATCGCGCGGAGACGTTCGCGAAGCACGATCACTCCCAGCAGCACGTTGACCAGCGGCGTGATGAAGTAGCCGAGGCTGCTCGCAACCACCAGGCCGTTGTTCACCGCCCACAGGAACAGGAACCAGTTGATGCTGATGAGCGCCGCAGCAACGGCATAGAGACCAATGGCCCTGGGAGTCAGCAACCGCATCGTCGTTCGTCGTCGCGGCCACGATGCGGCAATGATGGCCGCCAGCACGACGAACGCCCACACGATTCGATGACCGAGCACCTGTACCGCAGGGACGTGCGGGAACAACCGCCAGTAGAGAGTGAGAAGGCCCCAGATGGAGTAGGCCGCGATGCCGTACCAGACACCGGTCATAGCGCCCACTTCTAACTTACTTTCTTACTTTGACCTTCTAACTTTGAACTTTCAGAGATCTCCCTCAGGATCTCGGCCTCGGTCAGCACCGTGGGCGATGACTTGGCGCGGCGGAAGATCCGATCGACGAGCTCATCGTCGACCGGCAGATTGCGTTGTTCCAGCCAGAAGACGACGTTGGACTTGCCCGACATCGGCCCGACCTCGATCTGCTGCCGCCTGCCGACCAGGCGCGCGGGCACGCCTGAGTACACCGTGTCGGCCAGTTCAGGGTCGTTCTTGCGGAAGGCCTTCACGACCGCCGCAGCATGAACACCGGTTGCCGTCCTGAACGCGTCACGACCGAACACCGGGTAGTTGTCTGGAATCGGCTCGCCGGTGGCGGCCGACACTGCCTGCACGAGATCGTTGAGGTGGGTCAGATCGCGATCGATCCAGCCCATGAGGACCATGTTCACCATCAGGAGGTCCATCGGCGTGTTGCCGACGCGTTCACCCAGACCCAGCATGGTGCCGTGCACGCGAGTGGCACCCGCCTCGAGGGCGGCGAGACTGTTGATGGTCCCCATGTCCCGGTCGCGATGCCCGTGCCAGTCGATGCCGATGTCGGCGCCGCTCGCCTCCACAATCCGCTTCACGAACCGGACGACGGCCCCCGCACCGGCGGGGGTCGCGTGACCGACGGTGTCAGCAATGCACAGTCGTGATGCCCCGGAATCAATGGCTGTCTGAAACAGCCTCCGCAGGGTCTCGGGATCCGATCTCGTCGTATCCTCGGTCACGTACATCACCTTCAACCCGTGGCGCACGCCAAAGGTGATCGCCTCTTCCGTGCAGCGCTGCAGGTAATCGACCGACCAGTCCTCCGCGTAGATGCGAATCGGGCTCGATCCGATGAAGCAGCAGCACTCGATCGGCAGCCCCGTCTTCTGCACGATGTCGGCAATGGGCTGGATGTCCGAGAGGACCGTGCGCGCGGCGCAGTTGGCCTGGACGCGGAGCCGGCACTCGAGGATCTCATTGGCCAGGCGCTCGACATCGCGAGCCACGTGAGGGCCGGCGCCGGGCAATCCGATGTCAGCGGTGTCGATGCCGATACGGTCGAGCAGATGAAGGATGCGGAGCTTCTGCTCGATGGTCGGTGCGCGCACCGACGGCGACTGCAATCCGTCGCGAAGCGTTTCGTCGAGGAGCAGGATCTGGGCGGGCTTCGGGCCCTGTGCGTCGCGATTCCAGTCGAAGATCAGAGCATCATCCACGACATGTGCACCTGCAGGATCCCCAGTTCAATTATAGGTGCCATGCCATCCGGCTCGCTGAACCTCATGTGCCCCTGGAGTTGTCCGCCTGACAAGAAGTACCAAGCCAGCAGGATCACGACCAGGATCACGACCACGGCCACGGCAATCAGCGGCAGACGCGATCGCCGACGATGCGCGAAGACGGATCCGGTGGAGGGCGGCGTAATGCGTGGCTCGGTGGTCGCTCGACCACAGCGGTAACAAATCAGTGCGTTGTCGGCGATCTCTGTCCCGCAGTTTTTGCACTTCACGGTCATGGGCTCCGAGGCGACGGCGGTTGTAGGCTCTGAACGCTGTTAATGTACTACTGGATTCGATGATTCCTCTTCGCGACGTCATCCCAACCCGCACGACGCCCTACGTCACCATCACGCTCGTCGCGATCAACGTGCTGGTCTTCCTGTACCAGTTCACGCTCGGCCCCGCGGTCAATCAGTTCGTGCTCACGTTCGGCCTGGTTCCCGCCTATTTCTCCTGGGTCAGCGTGTTGACATCGATGTTCCTCCACGGCGGCTTCCTGCACGTGGGCGGCAACATGCTCTACCTGTGGATCTTTGGTGACAACGTCGAGGATCGCATGGGTCACGGCCGCTTCCTCGCGTTCTACCTGCTGTGTGGCGTCGCCGCCGCGCTCGGGCAAACGCTCACCGTGCCGGATTCAGTTGTGCCGATGGTGGGAGCAAGCGGCGCCGTCGCGGGGGTGATGGGCGCGTATTTCGTTCTCTACCCTCACTCGCGCATCGTGACGCTGCTGCCGCTCTTCATCTTCATTCAGATCATCGAGGTTCCAGCGATCTTCTTCCTCGGTGTCTGGTTCGTGATGCAGTTGCTCAGCGGCGTCGGTTCGATTGCCGCCGCGACGGAAGGCGAGCCCGCCGGCGGCATCGCGTTCTGGGCGCACATCGCGGGCTTTGCCGCCGGCATTCTCGGCGTGTTCGTCTTCAGGCGCCCGCAGCGTCAGCGCGTCGAATGGTGGAACGATCTCGACAGATCCTAGTCGACTCCCAGCTTCCAACCCCTGACCTCCAACTTCGGAGTTGGGAATTGGGAGTTGGAAGTTCCTTCGGTTACTCGACAACCTTCAGCAACAGGTCCTGGGCGCGCTCGAACGAGGGCGCGATCTCGAGCGCGGCGAGGATCTCCTTCTTTGCCTCACCGAGCCGTCCGGAGGCCACGTACGCCTCGGCCAGGTCGACGTGCGCCTGGGCGCGGTCGGGCGGGTTCGTCGCAAGCGCCGCGCGGAACGCGCGCTGAGCCGCGTCGTTGTCTTTCCTCTCGAGTGCCAGCCTGCCGTATGAGGTCTGCGCATCGCGGTCGAACGGATCGATCCCGACGATCCTCCGGTAGGCGTCCGCACTGCGTTTCGCATCGCCCAGCGGCTCCAGGAGTTTGGCCAGCTCGCGCGCCGACGCGATATCCGCGCTGTCGGTTTTGACCACCGCTTCGAGCGCCTGAATCGTACGCGGCACGTCTTTCATTTCGGTCGCGATCGCCGCAATCATCTTGTTGGGATTGTTCTCCCCGGTCGCCGTCGGTGCCAGCTTCGCGGCGCGCTCGAGCGCCTGAATCGCGCCCCGGGAATCCTTCGCCTGGTGCAGCGCCATGCCCAGCTGCATCTGCACGGCAAAGCTTTCCGGGTTGCTCTCGGCCATCTTCTTCAGGTCGTCGACCGTCGGCTTGCCATCGAACTTCGGCGCCTGCAGCGATTTGCGCAACGTCCCGTACTGTTTCTCGATGCGCGCGTCGAAGCCGGTCTGCAGCTGATCGAGGCTCACGCCGAGCGCTTCCTTGACCGCGGCTTCGGTCTCGAGCCCGTCACCGTAGGCGCGAATGAAGTTGCGCAGTGCCGGCTCACCATAGGTGTCCACGATGTGATCGACGACGAGCGAGGCCTGGTAGTACGAGAGCGAGATCAGGCGAGGATCGCTGAACCCCTCATTGAGCACTTGCAGCTTCAGGACCTTGTCGTCGTTGATCGCCTGCGCGAAGGCCAGGTCCATCTCGCGCCCCCACTCGGGCTGCGCCCGGCGCTCCTCCCACACCGAGATGCCCTCACTGAGCCAGCGCGGGAGGCGGTTCTTCGACATCTGCAAGGTGATGACGTGAGCGATCTCGTGCCAGAGCGTCTCGCCCCAGTGAAAGTCGCCTGGGTCACGCGCATTCGGCGAATCGAGCGTCACCACGCGCCCGAAGCACGCCCCGAGCGCGCCAATGAAGCCGGGCAGACCGATGGTCCGGACCGCGAACTGGTCGTGCTTCGGGAACATCTCGATGAGGATGGGCCCGGTCACCTTGAACTCGTACTGCTTCTGCAGCGTCTCCAGCGCCTGCTTCGCGAGCGGCATCGCGTATTCGCGCATCACGCCGACCTCGCTCGGGTCGAGCCGCATGACGATGTCACCGTCGGTGATGGTGACGAACTTGTCGATGGTGTCGAGGAGATCGAGCTGGTTGAACACGGCCTGGTCGAAGGCGTCGCTCTTGAAGGCGCGCTCCAGGGCGATCCGTGCGCCGGGCTCGTCACCGGTCCGCAGCAGATGCGTCCCCAGGTCGGCGTAGGCGCGCGTGTTCTCGGAATCGAGTGCGATCGCACGGCGAACGAGCTCAACCGCTTCGTCGAACCGGTAGTTGCGCGCCAGGTGATCACCGGCAACGCGATAGACCTCACCGTAGCTCGGGTTGATCGTGAGAATCTCCTGCGCGCGACGGTCGAATTCAGCCGTTCGATCTTCCAGGCGCGCGATGGCCGCCTCGAGCGCCCGGGCTTCGAGGCTGTTCGGGTTGATCGACATCGCCTTCTTGATGCTCGCTCGCGCGTCCTCTCGCTCGCGATCGTCGAGGGCGAGCTCGGCCTGCAGCAGATGCGCAGGTACAGAGTTGGGATTGACCTTCAACGCGCGCTCGAGCGCGGCGCGAGCCGCGGGAGGATTGGTTCCCGCGCTGGCCAGCGCGGCGCCAATGAGCGCGTCGACATGATTCTCGTCAACGCGAAGCGCTTCCTGGAACGACTTCATCGCATCGGCAGGGTTGTGCTTGTCGAGGAAGAGATCACCCCACGCGGCGTTGATATCGGGATCGTCCGGCGCGAGCCGGTTCGCGTCGCGGAAGAAGCCGTTGGCTTGCTGGAATGCCTGAGCGTCCGCAAAGCTGGCCAGCGCGGTTGCCGCACGTGCTAGGCGCAAATAGTCACGTGCCGTACGGGGATCGAGCCGGCCGGCCAGGGTGCGCAGCCGGCGGATGCCCTCATCACGGCGCCCGAGGTAGAGCTCGAGGAGTCCGAGTTCGAGCGCCGCATCGCTGGCCGGTTGTGCCGATGCAACGGGTGAGAGGAGCGCCTGCGCCTCCTGGTATTTGCCCTGGGCGATCAAAGCCCGGGCACGTAGAGCTACGGAGGCGGGGTCGGTCGCGCCCTTGAGCAGCCCCTCCACCTCCTGGTATTGACCTGAGTTCAGCGCACGAGCCGCCGGACTGGCTGTCGGAGTCGCCTGCCGCGATGCCGGCGTCTGGGCCGACGGTACCGTTCCAGCCGCAAGGAGCAGCAGCCATGCGATACCAGCACGGCGAACACTCAGCAGTGCCTCCATGATCGTCACTCCTCGGCCAGATCCTGGCGCCGTCGGTCAGTCGACGCCGGCCACCATCCCCTATTCATCGTCAAGATCCTGAGGTAGACCTTCGAGTTCTTCCAGAAAGATGAGAGCCCGGTGCGATGGGATCTCAAAGCGTTTGCCGCATGTCTTACAGACGAGGTCATCGTCGACGCGAATCAGGTGATCCTTCGACTTGCCGAAGAGTACCCGGTCACGCTCGTTGGCGCCCGATGGGATCTGCGCCTTCTTGGTGCGCCGCAACCACTTGATTGAATAGTCGTTCGTACGTCGGCAGCGCGGACACTGGAAGCGAGCGGGCCGCTGCTCGGGCTTCTCGGTGAAAAACTGACGTTCGTCCACGCGCGAAGCGTACCACACTGATAGACTGGACACGACGGCTCTGGGCTCTCGTCTCTGGGCCTGGGCGCTCGGACTTTGGCTTGCGCTCCGTATCGGCTGAGTACCACGGTCGGACGAGAACCGAGCACCAGCGAACCGAGAGCGACGCGCCAAGAGCCGAGAGGCAAAAGCCAAGAGCCCGAGATGGCCGAGACTGCCCAACAACTTCCATCAGAGCTTCCCGTTCTGCCGTTGCGACGGACCGTGGCGCTGCCGCTGACGCTGCAGCCGCTGGCAGTGAATCGGCCGGTGTCCATCGAATCAGTCAACAAGGCCCTCGCCGCCGATCGCCTGGTGTTCCTCGTCCTGCAAAGCAACGACGCTGAAGATCCCGGCCCCGACGACCTCCTCCAGGTCGGCACCGTGGGCGTCATCCGGCAGATGGCGAAGGTGCCCAGCGGCATCAACATCATCATCGAAGGGCTCGCCCGCGCCCGCACGGCCACGGTCACGCGCACCGGCACCACCATGCGCGCCCAGATCACCGAGCTGGCCGAATCCTCCGAGCGGACGATCGACGTCGACGCCCACATCCGGCGCATCCAGGAACTCATCGAGAAAGCGTTGTCGCTGGCCACGGGCCTCTCCGAGGACCTGCGCGGCGTCGTGATGAACATCGACGACCCGTTGCGACTGGTCTACGTGCTCGCCAGCCTCATCGAGATGAAGCCGACCGATCGGCAGGAGATGCTCGAAGCGGACGACCTGCTGAAGAAGTTCGAGGTCGTGTCCGCAGCGTTGACGCGCGAGGTCTCGCTGCTCGAAGTGAAAGGCAAGATCGAATCCGCGGCGCAGCAGGAGATGACCGACGCGCAGCGGCAGTACTACCTGCGCCAGCAGCTCAAGGCGATACAGCAGGAACTTGGCGAGGGTGAAGGCAACGAGCTGCTCGAGCTCCGCAAGCGCATCGAAGACGCGAAACTGCCCGAGAGTGTGCACACGGTCGCGATGCGTGAGGTCGATCGCCTCGCGCGCATGACGGCAGCCTCGCCGGAGTACCAGATGCTCCGGACCTACATCGACTGGCTGCTGGACGTGCCGTGGTCGGTCACCAGCGAGGATCGTATCGATCCGGTCGAGGCCCGTCGCGTGCTCGACGAGGACCACTACGACCTCGACAAGGTCAAGGATCGGATCGTCGAGTACCTGTCGGTTCGAAAACTGAAGGGCGACATGAAGGGACCGATCCTGTGCTTCGTCGGTCCTCCCGGCGTCGGCAAGACGTCGCTCGGGCAGTCAATCGCGCGGGCGATGGCGCGGAAGTTCGTCCGACTCTCGCTCGGCGGCGTTCGCGACGAGGCGGAGATTCGCGGCCATCGCCGGACCTACATCGGCTCGATCCCTGGTCGCATCGTCCAGGCGCTCAAGCAGGCCGGGTCGATGAACCCGGTGTTCATGCTCGACGAGATCGACAAGGTGACGGCCGGTGGGTTCTCGGGTGACCCTGCTGCGGCGCTTCTCGAAGTGCTCGACCCGGCGCAGAATCACTCGTTCAGGGACCACTACCTCGAGATCCCCGTCGATCTCTCGCGCACACTGTTCATCGCGACGGCGAACCAGCTCGGGACGATTCACCCTGCCCTGCTGGACCGGATGGAGATCATCCAGCTGGCCGGCTACAGCGAGGAAGAGAAGGTCCATATCGCACGGAAATACCTGCTGCCGAGGCAGATGACTGAACACGGACTGCCCGACAGCAGCATGACCGTGCCGGACGAGACCCTGCGCCTGGTCATCAGCGAGTACACACGCGAGGCCGGCGTACGGAATCTGGAGCGGCAGCTGGGCACCCTGGCGCGGAAGGTCGCGGCGCGAATCGCCACACGGCCGATCGACAGCGAACCGCTGGCGCCGACGGTCATCCAGCCGGACGATCTGGAGTCCTATCTCGGGCCCGCTCGTTTCAAGAAGGAGATGGCCTTCCGCACCTCGCGGCCGGGGGTGGCAACCGGACTCGCGTGGACGGAAACCGGCGGCGACGTGCTTTTCGTCGAAGCCACCTTGCTTCCCGGCGGGAACCAGAACATTATCTTGACGGGACAGCTCGGGAACGTGATGCAGGAGTCGGCGCGTGCCGCGCTCAGTCACATCCGCGCCAACGCCAGGGAGCTAGGGATTTCTCCGGAGTTCCTCGCGCAGCAGGATTTGCACGTTCACGTGCCGGCCGGGGCCATTCCCAAGGACGGCCCGTCGGCGGGCGTGACGATGGCAACAGCGATCCTGTCAGCGGCGCGAAAAGTACCGGTCAGACGGGACATCGCCATGACGGGCGAGATCACCTTGAGCGGGCTGGTGCTGCCCGTTGGAGGCATCAGGGAAAAGTCATTGGCTGCACGGCGATCGGGTATCAAGACGGTGATCCTGCCGGCGCTGAATGAGCCCGACCTGACGGAACTTGCTGAGGAAATCCGTAAGGACATGACGTTTGTGCCGGTCGAAACGCTGGAACAGGTCGTGGCAATCGCACTCTCGAACGGTCAAGCGCCGGTATTGAGCGGCTCGGATGTCCCTCCACAATCGGTGACTGAGCAGGCGGGTCTCGGAGACCCACGTAGAAGCGAGCCCTCAGGCTCGCGAGCGAGGTAGACCACTCTTTGGCACAAGCGATCGTCTTCTACATTTCAGGTCACGGGTTCGGTCACGCCTCACGTTCCATCGAGGTCATCAACGCGATTCTCGCCCAACGTCCCGAAACCAGGGTGGGCGTCCGAACATCAGCACCCCGATGGCTCTTCGACCTGACCGTCAAAGGAAAAGTCACCTACAGTACGCTCGAGTGCGACACCGGGGTCGTGCAGGCCGATGCGCTGACACTGGACGAAGCCGACAGCATCAGGCGTGCCGCCGCGTTTCACAGCGACCTCGTCACACGAGCGGCGAGTGAGACGCGGGCCCTGCGCGAGCTGGGCGCCGGCCTGATCGTGGGCGACATCCCTCCCCTGGCTTTCGCGGTGGGAGCGTCCGCCGGCATCCCGTCGATCGGGCTTGGCAACTTCACGTGGGACTGGATCTACGCCGACTACCCGCGCGTGCGGCTCGCCCCATCGCTGCTGCCGGCGATTCGCGGCGCCTATGCCAAAGCGTCAATGGCATTGCGCCTGCCGATGTCGGGGGGATTCGAGAGCTTTTCCAACGTGCGCGACATCCCGTTTGTCGCGCGGCACGCGCATCGCACCCGTGAAGAGGTTTGCAAGCTGCTCAAGATACCCGCTGACAAGCCGATCGTGCTCTCGTCGTTCGGCGGCTTCGGCCTGACCAGCATCGACACCGACGTGCTGTCGAAGTTCAAGAAGTACACGGTTCTTCAGACGACGATGACGCCAGCGGCTCGCGTCAAGAAGGACACGCCCGCGGCCGAGCGTAAAGGCTCCCTCGTCACCATCAACGAGGAGGCGATGTACAACAACATCGGCATCCGCTACGAGGATCTCGTGGGCGCCGCGGAAGCCGTGGTGACCAAACCTGGCTACGGCATCGTCTCCGAGTGCATCGCCAATGACGCCGCGGTGCTCTACACACCTCGCGGACACTTCCCCGAATACGACGTGCTGCTCGATGAGATGCCGAAGTACCTGCGTTCGGCCCTCATCGGGCACGACGATCTGCTGGCCGGAAAGTGGGAAGGTGCCTTGGACAAGCTGCTGGCGCAGCCGAAGGTGAAGAAGAAGCCCGAGACCAACGGGGCCGAGGTCGCAGCCGACATCCTGCTGAAGGCGCTCGACAAGCCACCCAAGAAGCCGCGAGGACGCCCCAAGGCCAAAGTCTGAACTCTGATCGTTCAGAGGATGGCGTTCGACTGGTGACGATCGTCGCCGCACACGCTGCCGCGTTCATCGACGATCGTGATCAGGGCCCGGTTCCACGTCTCGTAGGTGCCCACCAGACAGCCGCAGGGCAGCACCGCACCAGACACGAGACTTCTCAAGCCAGGCGTCCACCCGAGAATCGTCCTCGCTTTTGCGCGAACCCTCTGGGGTGTTAAAGACGTTAAGGATGTTATGGGTGTTAACAACACCCAGGTCAATGTGCAATCGTCAGGCCAGTGGTCACCGTGTCTTTGTCTTCAGCTTGCCGCCACCATCGGCCTTTTGTTTAAGCAGTTCACTGCTCTGAGTCAGTCGCGCGATGTCCCCATACGTGATCAGCCTCAGGGTCGAATAGGGCTTCTTCATATGCTCTCTTTCGTGAGCGCGCGACAGGACTCGAGAACCTGGCCGATATCATCAGCAAACGTCACCTGTCTCACTGAGACCTGCTCCACGAGGCGACTCGATAGCTCGAACTCGAGCGCTCGCATGCGCGCATCGAGCAGGTAACTACCGTAGGTGTTCTTCACCAGCGCCATGAGCGCCGCCCGCGGAGTGAGTGGCACGACGCGCCATCCCTGGAGGACGCGTGCGCGATCGCCGAGGACGTAGATTACTTCGAGCGGAACAGGCGTGGGATGGAACCGATGTCCAGGTTGGAGGTCAAGGTAACGTTTGTCGTACGTGGGCGTGAGGGCCGGTAATTCTTCGGATGTCCCGAACAACGCCCTCGCAGAATCGGGCCACATCGTGAGTCGGGGATGGCTCGGGCACGCCACGATCGGCACGCCGTTGTCCACAACAGGCAACAGATCGTCAGAAAGCACTCGATGTCCGAGGGCGGCAAAGGCTGCGGCCGTTGTCGACTTGCCCGCCCAGGCATCGCCGACGAACGCTGTCGCGCGACCGCCAATCATGACCGCGCTCGCGTGCAGCGGGACCATCTCCCGGAGTCTCAGCACAAAGCCGAGCACCGGTCCGAGCAGGTACACGGCAGCGTCTGCCTCGGTCAACGGGGTCGGCCAATCGACGTCGACCCGTGTCGCCTGGCTGTTGATGATGAACTCCGTCCCGTCGGAGTAACGCAGTCGATGGGCTCCGCCCGAGCCGGTCCAGACCGTCAGTTGCGGCGTGCCGTCTTCGCACCGCTCAGGGCTCAGGTAACGAAGGCGCTCCTGAC
Organism: Vicinamibacteria bacterium; assembly: GCA_025924295.1. GTDB lineage: Bacteria > Acidobacteriota > Vicinamibacteria > Vicinamibacterales > UBA2999 > Gp6-AA40. Next base: position 5,731 of record JAICEG010000016.1, on the reverse strand, counting down.
CGAGTGATGCCCGCGCTTCCGCGTGACGCCCCACGGACACGTGCAGATCCGGAGGCCGCTCGCAGGCGCTGGACAGCAAACCTGGAACAGCAATATCAGACGCGATCGCCAGGCCGCATGAGACGTAGTGATGTGCCGCCGCCACTAGGCTGTCCTCGGAGGGGCGGGCTCCATTGCCTCGCAGCGCAGCCACATCGCGAGACTGATCGCCGCCCACGCAGAGGGCGTCTCACCCGACAGCAGCGAATGGCCCCTGACCATCGCACCGAACTTTCGGGCGTCGACGTAACGTGACACCTCGGGTGTCGATTCGAATAAGGCAAGCGCGCGCGCTGACGACCATTCCTCCGTCGGCGCGACCGGGCGGTCAACGGGATGTAACTCGCCTGATCGATCAAGGTCGACGGAGCAGCGAGGAATCGCCGCCGTCGCCGGTCAGCACCACGTCGGTATGGCGGAGACCAGCACACACATCGGGCAGCAGACTCTGTGGTACGTCAGCGAACAGGGAGCGTCTGTGGAGTCCAGACCACGACTCCAGAGACCTTAGGCCCGTGACTCAGGAACACTTATCGACCTCGACCGTCGAGAGCCTTAGCCGAGGTCCTCCGGTCAGGCCGGATCAGTCCTTGTGGAAGGTCACAAGCGACCAGATGGGAGGGAAGCTGACCTTTCGAATGGAAACGGGCTTGAGATTGGCCTGCGCGAGGAATCCTGGCAGGTCGAGATCGGCCTTGAAGCCGATGTGAACCGTGAACGGGGAGATGGCCCGCTCCATCTTGGCTGCGACCTGATTCGCGCTCTTGAAATGATTCAGGACGATGAACTTGCCACCCGGCTTGCAGACGCGACTCATCTCGCGTACGACCCGCACCGGGTCGGACACGACGCTGATCACGTACGGTGCATAGACGATGTCGAAGGTGTTGTCGGGAAACGACAGATTGCCCGCGTCCATCTCCATCAACCGGATATTGCGAACGCCTTTGCGCTCGACGCGCTCGCGCGCCTTGGCGAGCATCTTCGCGGAGAAGTCGATGCCTGTTACATGGCAGTGGCGCGGATACAGCGGGGCGTTGATGCCGGTCCCGACGCCCACTTCCAGAATTCGATCGCCTGGCTTGATCCCCATGCCCTCGAGGGCAATGAGTCGCCCCGGATGGAGCGTCGGCCCGAAGGTCAGGTCGTAGACTCTTGCAATCTTCTCGTAGACTCGTTCGACGAAGTCGTTCTCGACGACGGTCACCGACAACGCGCGCGACGCGGCGTCTGAGCGGAAATCTTCTTCGCGTTCGAACAGGGCCATTCGCGGCTCCTCACATGTCACCGGAACGCCTGAACGGCGTTCCTGTGTGGGGCCCGGTTACCGGGCCTCAATCCTGGTCCGATACGGGTCTCGGCTGTCTCAGCCGTAGCCCGCAACCTGTTCGACTGGCGCAACTTCCGGCACGACACGCGACAGGACACGCGAGGACTGCCGTGGGCACTATACAGGGCCTTCCTGATCCCGACAAGCATTGTTTACGTGAAGGGAACACGTGAGGAAGGTGCGCAAGTCGACTTGCACTCATGTCAACGCATCAAGCAACGCCAGCCCGAGATCGAATCGGCCGGGTGGCGGCACCACATTTACTCCTTGCACACGCGCGCGAAGCGTGCGCGCAACATCGACGGCAATGGCGACGCCTTCCTTTGCCGCCGCATCCGGGCTCGATGCTCGTCGCATGCGTTCGATCATCGTAGCGGGCACATGCGTGCCGGGGACTTCGTTCGCGAGGTACTCCGCATCGAGCACGCTCTCGAACGGACGCACGCTGAGCACCACCGGCAGGCGCGACGTTTCGAGTCGCGGGTGGATCCGATCGAACGCGGTCACGTCGAACACGGGCCTCGTGACGACGTATTCAGCGCCGGCGTCGACTTTCCAGTCGAAGCGGCGGATTTCTTCGTCCAGATCCTCGGCCCCGGCATTCACGGTCACGCCGATGTGAAATCGCGTCGCACTGCCAATCGTCTGGCCGCCAACATCCAGCCCGTGATTGAGTCTCGCGACAGCATTGACCAACCCGATCGAGTCGACATCCACGAGCGTCGTGGCGTCAGGATAGTCACCGATCGGATGCACCTCGCCGGTGACCGCCAGCAGGTTGCGGATCCCCATGGCGTACGCACCGAGCAACTCCGACTGTATTCCCACGAGCGGTTTGTCTCGAGCGGAGAACTGCAGGACCACTTCGATGCCGGCGCGCTCCCGAATCAACACCGCCAGTGACAGCGCGCTGAGCCGAGGTCCGCTCGCACCGTCGGGCACGTGGACGGCGTCAACACCGCGCGCGCGCAGCTGCAGCGAGTCCTCAATCACCGACTTCGTTTCGTGCCCTCTCGGTGGCACCACTTCGATCAGCCGTACCCATCGTCGATTGGCGAAGGCACGACTCAGGACAGATTTCTCCGACGGGTTGAGCGGTTCATCGACCGCCATCGACGCCGGTCTGCGTTCGTCGTCCATTCCACGCGCGTGAGACGCAGGCCTGGCGGGCGCCGTTCCAACTCGCGACAGCGCAGACTTGATTTCCGCAATGTGAGTGGGGGTCGTCCCGCAGCATCCGCCCACGAGGCGGACGCGCCGCTCGGCGAAGCGCCTCGCGTACGACGCCATGTACTCGGGCGACGTCAGGTAGATGGTCCGCCCCTCCACGTCGCGGGGCCGTCCGGCGTTGGGCTGCGCGGACAGGCTGGCCCCGGTCGCCGCGGTCATGCGCTCGAGCGTCTCGAGCATGTGCGCGGGACCAATGCTGCAATTGAGCCCGATGACGTTGGCGCCGGACTCCTGCAACGACGGCGCGAACTGTTCGGGAGCCGTGCCGTCGAGCGTATTGCCGTCATCTTCGATGGTCATCTGCGCGACGATCGGCAGCGTGCACACACTGCGCACGGCGCCGATGGCGGCACGGATCTCGTTCAGATCACGAAACGTTTCGAGGATGAACAGGTCGACGCCGCCATCGAGAAGCGCCTGCACCTGCTCCCGGAAGTACTCGTGCGCCTCGTCCCGCCCCATCCGGCCCCACGGCTCGATGCGAATGCCGAGCGGCCCGATCGCGCCGGCGACATAGGCCGAGCCGCCGGCGCCGTCGCGTGCCAGCCGTGCGCCCGCCTGGTTGATCTCGCGAAGCCGTTCGGCGAGGCCAAAGGCACGCAGCTTGATTCGATTGGCTCCGAACGTGTTGGTCTCGATGACATCGGCGCCCGATTGCGCGTAGGCGCGATGAACCGCGAGGACTCGCGTCGGATCGCTCAGGTTGAGGGAATCGAACGAGCGATTGATGAACACACCCTGGGCATAGAGCATCGTCCCCATGGCGCCGTCGCAGACGAGGACGCGCTCATCGATTGCTTCGAGAAAAGGCTGGATCACGTCTCGCTAGATCAACCCCGGGCGGAAGACGGAAGAGGCGGCTGACTCTCCGCAGGCGGCGCAACCAGCAGGTCGGTCTTGTCCCACACGAAATCGTCCTTGCTGTACACGGCGAGTTCGTAGTCCTTGCCCATGAAGATGGCCGAGACGGGACAGGCCTCCTCGCACATCCCGCAGAAGATGCAGCGAGTCTTGTGGATCTGATACACGCTGGCGTAGCGCGGGCCGGCCATGACGGTTCCGTCGTTCTCTGCCGCCTCGAGGTAGATGGCATCGGCCGGGCACGCGACCGAGCACAACCCGCAGGCCACGCACTTTTCCAGGCCGTTCTCGTCCCGCATCAGGACCTGCTTGCCGCGGTACTTCGGAAACACCGGCACTTTCTGGTACGGGTAGTTGACCGTCACCGGCTTCTTGAACATGTGCCGGAACGTGAGGACGAACCCCTTGACGAGCGGACCGATCATCCGTCGATCATATCAGGCTCTGGGCTTTCGGCTCTTGGCTTGGGCCGGCAAAGCCCAGAGCCGGGCCAGAGCCCAGAGCCTAAAGCCAAGAGCCTCTGTACAATGCCCCCGGTGGAACTCCGAAGCCTCACAACCGAGCAGTTCCTGCTGACCCTGCTCGTCCGCCTGGCGGCCATCGCCGTGCTCGCCACGATGCTGGCGCGATTCCACAGATTTCGTCGGATTCTGATCTTCGAGCGCCGCGGCTGGGTGGATCGGCTGGTGTTCACGCTCTCGCTCGGCATGCCGCTCATGGCGGGCGTCACCAGTCGCGTGATCCTGAAGTATGACGCTGCTGATCTGACGCTCGAGGGCGCTTTCCTCGCGGGACTCCTGGCTGGCCCTTACACCGGAGCGCTCGTTGGTCTCCTGGCCGCGACGCCGGCGCTCATCGCCAATGAGTTCATCGCCCTCCCCTTCGCCGTCGGCTGCGGTTTCGCGGGCGGTGGCTTGCGAGAGGTCTGTCCCAAGGAAGCGATCTGGCAGTTCACGCCGTTCGTCTTCATCGACCTGCGCAAACACCTCTGGAAGATGCTGCGCAACTTCGAGCCCAATTGGCAGCTCGTTCTGCTGCTCGCGACCGTGGCACTCGAACTCGTTCGTCAGGCCCTCGGCGCACGCTTTGGCGTCGAACGACTCTTCTATCTCGGTTCACCGTCGCCGTGGATGACGCTCGTCGTCGTACTTGTCACGGTTGTTGCCGTCGCCACGCCGATCAAGATCTGGAACTCGGCGCGCATCGAACATCGACTGCAGGAACAGGCCCAGCTGCTGCTGGCGGCGAGGATCGAGACCCTCAAGAGTCAAATCAATCCCCACTTCCTGTTCAATACGCTCACCTCGATTTCCTCGCTCATTCGCTCGCAGCCAGATACGGCGCGCACGCTCATTCTCAAGCTGTCTGCGCTGCTGCGCCGGCTGCTGCGCAGTCATCAGCACTTCGTCACGCTGCGAGAGGAGCTGGAGTCGATCGATGAGTATCTCGATATCGAGGTCATCCGGTTCGGACCGAAGCTCCGCGTCAGGAAGGAGATCAGCCCTGATACTCTCGACGTCGTCGTACCGAGCATGATCCTGCAGCCGCTGGTCGAGAACTCCATCAAACACGGCTTCGCAAGAAAAGTGGGCCCTGGCGTGATCACTCTTCGAAGTCATCGGGAGAACGGCCGCGCCATCATCGAGGTCGAAGATGACGGGATGGGGTTCATGCTCGATCGGCTGGATCAGCCGATGTCGAGTGGCATCGGCCTGGCCAACGTGCGCGAGCGGCTCACGGTGATCTACGGCGACCAGTACCAGCTCAAGTTGACGAGCGAGCCCGGGCGGGGTACCAGCGCGCGCATCGAGGTTCCCGAACTGACTGCGGTGCAGCAGATCACCGCATGAGGCTGGGGTCAGACCCCTTGAGCCGTTCGTTATCAAGGGGTCTGACCCTTTCCCAGGAGTGCAATGAGAATTCTGGTCGTTGACGACGAGCAGCTGGCACGTGAAGAACTGTGCTACCAGCTCGACCAGCTCGGCGATATCGAGATCGTGGGCCAGGCCGCCGACGGGATCGAAGCGCTCGCCGCAGTGGAAAAACACGAGCCGGACCTCGTCTTCCTGGATATCCAGATGCCCGGCCTCGGCGGATTCGAGGTCGCCCGGCGGCTCCTCGAGAAAGGCGACGAGCCCCCCGCGCTGGTCTTCGTGACCGCCTTCGACCAGCACGCCATTGAAGCCCTCGAGGGGAACGCCGGCGACTACCTCCTCAAGCCGGTAGAATCGGGAAGGCTGGAGCAGGCCCTCCAGAGGGCCCGGCGCCGGG
>JAICEG010000015.1 GCA_025924295.1 Vicinamibacteria bacterium | reverse complement strand
CTCACATCCCGAGGTACGCCTGCCGAATCCTCGGATCATCGGCGAGTGCGGTGGGTGCTCCGTCGACAGAAATGCGCCCGGTCTCGAGGACGTACGCGTGATCAGCGAGCTCGAAAGCGGTCAGCACGTCCTGCTCGACGAGCAGGATGGTCAGACCGGATCGATTGATCTCCCGCAGGACCTCGGCGATCCGTTCGACGACGCGCGGCGCGAGGCCGAGCGACATCTCGTCGATCATCAGCAGGCGCGGCCGCGCCATCATGCCGCGGCCGATCGCGCACATCTGTTGTTCCCCGCCCGATAACGTCGTTGCGTCCTGGTTGCGACGCTCGCCCAGGATCGGAAACATCGTGTAGATCTTGTCGAGGTCGCGTTCGAGATCGACCATCGGCTCGTGTCGAAGGTACGCACCCAGAAGCAGGTTGTCGCGCACCGTCATGCCTTTGAACAGCCGTCGCCCCTCGGGGACGTGAGCGATGCCTGTCATCAGGATTTCATCCGGCGTGGCGCCAGTCAGGTCGCGATTGCCGAGACAGACGCGTCCGGCCGTTGGCCGAACCAGGCCCGAGATCGCCCGCAGAAGCGTCGACTTGCCTGCACCGTTCGATCCGACCAGGCAGACGATGCTCCCGCGCTCGACGCTGAGATCGGCGCCCCACAGTACCTGCACCTGGCCGTAGCCGGCACACAGGTTCTCGACTCGAAGCAGTGCGTCAGCCATGGGCCATTCGTTTCTGCCGTTCCGCGAACTTGCTGCCGAGATAGGCCTCGACGACGGTTGGATCGTTGATGACCTCCTGGGGATCACCCTCGCTGATCAACTTTCCATGGTGCAGCACCAGGATCCGTTGACTCAGCGTCAGCACCACTTTCATCAGGTGCTCGATGATGAGGATGGTGATACCACGGTCGGCGATGGCGCGCATCAGCGTCAGCGCATGTTCGATCTCACCAGAGTTCAGTCCCGCATTGACTTCGTCGAGCAGCAGCACCTTCGGTTTCATGGCCAGGCTCTTTGCCAGTTCGAGGCGCTTTCGTCCGGGTAGCGGGAGGGACGCCGCAGGACGGTGTGCTTCGTAGACGAGGCCGACGAACGTCAGGTGTTCGCGCGCTGCCGCTTCGGCCTCGGCACGATTCTCGGCATGGCCGGCGAACAGCGCGCCTGCGGCGACGTTGTCGAGGACGGTCATCTCAGGAAACGGCTGAACGACCTGGAATGTCCGCGCGAGGCCGCGGCGGGCAGCCTGCCAGGGTCGTTGGCGCGTCACGTCGCGTCCTTCGAACCGGATTCTCCCGGACCCAGGCGTCACGACACCGGTGACCAGATTGACGAGTGTTGTCTTGCCGGCGCCGTTGGGCCCAATGAGGCCTACGATCTCTCCCGCACGAAGGGTGAAGCTGACGCCGTCAACCGCCTGCACGCCACCGAAGGCGCGCGAGAGATTGTCGACGTCGAGTACCGCGGCGCTCATCGCGCCTCCGGCACACGGCTACGCAGCCCGACGAGCGCTCGCCAGTTCCACGCCGGCATCTGCAGGCCCAGCAGCCCGTTCGGCAGCGTGAAGATGAGCAGGACGATGACGACGCCGAGGATCGCGCGATTGAGCTCGAGGAACTGTGCCCAGATCATCTCTTCGAGGACGACGAAGATCCATGCGCCGATAACCGGACCGAGTACGGTGCCCGGTCCGCCCAGCAGCGTCATGACCGGGACCTTCAGGCTGAGCAGGATGCTGAACGCATCGGAGGGATCGATGTAGGCGACCCACGAGGCGTAGATGGCGCCGATCGTCCCGCAGAACATGGCTGACAGCGCAAACGCCGCAGTCTTGTAGGACCTGACGTCGATGCCGACCATGTCGGCGGCATCCTCGTTCTGCTTGATGCATCGAAGGCCGAAGCCGAGACGTGTACGGTCGACGACGATCGTCACGACGAAGCTGACGACCATCATCGCCATCATCGAGTACAGGAAGACGCGACCGATGAAGTCGGGCCCGCCCTGGACGATGGGGACGTTCAGCCCGTCGCCGCCGCCGGTCAGCGATGCCCAGGATGAAGCAACCAGCCGGAGCACTTCGCCGATCGCGAGGGAGCCGATCGCGAAGTAGTGCCCTTTCATCTTCAGAATCGCGCGTCCCAGCGAGGCCGCGAAGACCGCGACGACAATCGTGGCGGCGAGCCAGGACCAGACCGGCGCAACGCCGTTGTTCTGCAGCAATGCCCCGGCATACGCGCCGAGGCCGAAGAACCCGGCCGTTGAAAACGAGGGGTAGCCGGCGTAGCCGCCGATCAGGTTCCACGACAGCGCCAGCGCCGAGTACATGCAGAGAAACGTGCACAGCCGCACGACATAGTTGTCAGCCACGAACGGCACGGCAGCCATCAGCGCCGTGAAGACGATGAAGAGGGTGAGCCCGCGCTTCATTCGTATCCCTGGGTTCCGAGCAGGCCGGTCGGCCGCGTCATCAGCAGGATGAGCATCAGCGAGAACCCGATCGTCATCGCGTGCTGCGGCCCCACCATGTGGCCCGAGACACTTTCAATCAAGCCGAGTGCGAGCCCGCCCACCAGCGCACCCGGCACGCTGCCGAGTCCGCCGATGACGCACACGACGAAGGCCTTGCCGAGAAACTGGTCGGCCATCATCGTGGTGACCGGATAGACGACGGCCAGCAGGCTGCCGCAGGCGCCGGCCATCATTGCGCCGATGCCGAAGGTGATCGCGTAGATGCGATCGACGCGGATGCCCATCAGCGCTGCAGCGTCGCGATCCATCCGGACCGCAACGATGGCGCGGCCGAGCGCCGAGGAGCGCAGCACGAAGTAGAGCAGCCCGGTCAACGCCAGCGCCAGCGCCATGGCCAAGATGCGATCGATCGGCACGACCACGTCGAACGCGCGCAGGATGCCGAGGTCGAGCGCGACGCGGCGCGGGGTTGCCGTGAACGCCAGCGTCATGAAGTTGTAGACGATCATGTCGAGGCCGAAAGTCAGCGTCAGCGTCGTCAACACCGGCCGGGCGACGATGCGATTGATGAGGCCGAACTGCAGGCCCCAGCCAACGGCGAACAGCACCGCCGCGATGCCGACGAGCGAGAACAGCGGGTGGAGACCGAGGTCCCGCCACGCGAAGAAGGCGAGATACCCGCCCAGGATGATGAACGAGCCGTGGAGCATGTTGATGACGTTGAGCACGCCCCACACGAGAGAGAACCCGACGGCGATGCAGGCATACAGCGCGCCCAGCATCAGGCCGTTGACCAGGATCTGAAGAGAGACGTCCATGCCGTGTCAGCCCGGGAAAGGCCTACTTGAAGGCCGCCAGTTTCGCCTGCGCCACCGATGCGGGAAACAGCACCTTCACGTCCTGCCCCTGCACCTGCAGGATTGGAAGGTCGCGGGCGGCGTTCATGCCGTGCTCGTCGAAGACGATCGGGCCGTAGAACGTGGTGATGCTGAGCGTCCTCAGCGCCTGGCTGATCTTCCCCGGCTCGAGCGAGCCGGCACTCTCGATTGCCTTCTGCACGGCGACGAGCGCCGCCGCCGATGACGCGTGGATGTAGTCAGGATCCGACGACTCGCGCGACGTGAAGTCCTGGTAGAACGCCTTCGTCGAGCCCCACGGATCGTCTGACTCGTAGCTCGTCGTGTGATGCCACCAGGTCACGCTCGTCACACCTTCGGCGAGCGGGCCCAGGCCTTCGATGAACTCGCGATACGCCGGCCCGGTGATCATCGTCACGATCGGCGCGGTGAGGCCGAGGTCGTGCATCTGCTTGCGGGCGAGGATCAGGTCCTGCGAGTAGCCAGTGATGTAGATCCAGTCGGGGGAAAGGCCCTTCATTTTCGACAGGGCGGCCGAATGGTCGATGGTGCCGCTCGAGTAGAACTCGTGGTAGACGACCTCGAGGCCGGCGGCCCCGGCGCGGGTTCGCAGCGTCTCTGCCATGTCCCTCGGAAACACATCGTCACGGCCGAGGATCGCCACCCGCTTGACGTTCGGCTGCTCCATCATGAAGAGCGCGATCATCGCGTCCACGAGCCCCGAATTGGGGGCGAGCGTGCCGAAGAGGTTCTTGAAGCCCTGGTCGTAGACCGATTCCGATGACGCGACCGACGCGATCACGGGAATGCCGTAGCGCTCCGCGACGCCGGCGACGATCTTGGTGTGTCCCGATCCGAACGGCGCCGTGAGGACGTGCACCTTGTCGTCGGTGATGAGCTTCTCGGCGAGTTGTTGCGCGCGCTTGCCGTCACTCTGGTAGTCGTAGGTCACCAACTCCACTTTCTTCTTCTGTCCGCCGACATCGATGCCGCCGGCGGCATTCACGCGCGCGAGCCAGAGGTCGTAGGCCAGTGCCTGCTTCTTGCCCTCGTCGGCCAGGCTGCCCGTCAGCGCCAGCGGTGCTCCGATCCTGACAACGTCGGCGGCCTGGGCCGCGCATGACCATGTGCTGAGTGCGAGTGCGAAAGCGAGAGCCGCGCGGGCGAGGGGTCGTGTCATCTTGGTCCTTGTCGAGAGCGCGCGACAGACGTCGAACGCGTGCCCACGATCGAGGCGGGCGGTTGCAGTGTGCCCATGCAAACTCGGGACTCATTCGGATGCCGCGCGCTATTTCGCGGAGTTCTCACACGTTCCGCGCGCGTGTGCTGCTCGAGATCGCTCGATTGATCGATGGAGTGCACGGCTGGTCCGACACTTCCGTCAGGGTTTGCGATGGGTGATCTACACAAATGTCCATGCCTGGAGAGCACGGAGGTGACGGAGGGAACGGATCGACACGGAGAAACGGAGGGGTGGGCTCGATCCGTCCGCGCGAGCGCGGACCCACCCCACACCTTCAGCCCTTCGCATGTCCTCCGTGTCTCCGTGCCTCCGCGGCGATTCGTGTCCTCCGCCCCCTCCGTTAACTCACAGCGAACATTGATGTCGCACCAAGCCCCTCATTCATCGACATGAATGTCGAGTCCGCGCGGCGTCGCAAATCACCGTCGGCGCGGTGTTCGCGACAATCGCCGATTTGTCTAAGCAAATACTGCTATCGACGTGTGCCCGACATAGATGGTCCCGGTCTTGCTCATGGCGGCATCAAGCGAAACCTTCACGACGGAGCCAAGCGTTGTGCGAAGCGTCGCGGAGGAGGAACGAGCGGGCATGTCGACTATCTCGAGATTCAGTATGGCGTCGCTGGCCGTCGTGCTTGCCAGCGCGGGCTACTTCAGTGTTCACGCGGAACGATTACCGGAAGCCGGGGCGAAGGCGGAGGCACGACAGCAGAGTGCGCCAGCTCCCACACCTGCAGCGGCACAGACGGCGACTGTGTCGAATCGAGCGTTGGTCGATCGCTACTGCGTCTCGTGCCACAACGAGAAGCTGAAGACCGGTGGTCTGGCTCTCGACATCGTCGACATCGATCATCCCAGCCAGGCGCCGGAGGTGTGGGAGAAGGTTGCCCACAAACTGCGGACGGGCGACATGCCACCAACGGGCCGGCCTCGCCCGGAGCCGGCGACGTCGAAGGGGCTGGCGACTTGGCTCGAGACTGAGCTCGACCGCGCGGCGGCAGCCCTGCCGAATGCCGGTCGCGTCGCACCGCACCGCCTGAATCGAACTGAATACGTCAATGCCGTTCGTGATCTCCTCGGTCTCGAGATCCCCGTCGCGCTTCTGCCAATCGAGAATGCGACCGGCGGCTTCGACAACATCGCAGGCGCACTCACGGTGTCGCCGTTGTTGCTCGAGCGCTACATGTCCCTCGGGCGGCAAGTCAGCCGCCTGGCCGTTGGCGACGCGACGATGATGGTGGCGCCGGTGCTGTATGGCATCGACGGGACGCTCAGGCAGAAAGATCGCATCAGCGAAGACCTGCCGTTCGGCGCGCGCGGCATCTCCATCCGGCATTCCTTTCCGCTCGATGGCGAATATTCCATTCAGCTTCGCCTGAAGCGCACGCAGAACGAGTACATCCGCGGTCTCGGCTCGCACCCTCAGCCTATCGACGTTCGGCTCGACGGTGCTCGTGTGAAGCTCTTCGATGAGGCGGGCGTTCGCAAGGGCACGCCACCCGCCGAGGGGTACACGCAGGACGATCTCGGTGATCCCGAGTTCGAGAAGAACTCGCTCGACGGCGACGGTACTCTCGAGGCCCGGTTCTTTGCGACGGCCGGGGTTCATGTCCTTGCGTTCGCGATGCCGGCTCGTCGCTGGGACGCCGACGAATCGTTTGTGCTGCCCGCGGGCGCCAACCCCGACGAAGAACGCGGCGGCAATATCGCGATCAAGACGGTGGAGATCGCCGGGCCCTTCGGCGCGAAGGCGTCCGAAGAGAGCGCCAGCCGCAAGAAGATCTTCACCTGCCGGCCGACGACGGAGGCCGAAGTAGAGCCGTGCGCGACGAAGATTCTCTCGTCCATCGCGCGACGTGCCTACCGCCGGCCGGTGAACGACGGCGACGTGCAGACGCTGCTCCGGTTCTGCCGCGCCGGCCTCTCGCGCGGCTTCGATGGCTGCGTCCAGTCAGGGATCGAGCGGATTCTGGCCAGCCCTCACTTCCTCTACCGGGTGCCCGCGAACACCGACGCGTCGAGTGCGCCAAAGCCGCTGGCGTCGGTGCTGCCAGCCGGGGCGCGCAACCTGATGCTCCAGGCGCCGGCAGCTCCAGCGCCGGCGACCAGCCTGGCCCAGTCGAAGGCGGTGGGAGGTGTGGTGCGGTTGAGCGATATCGACCTCGCATCGCGACTGTCGTTCTTCCTGTGGAGCAGCATCCCGGACGAGGAGCTCCTCACGCTGGCGGAGAAGGGCACGTTGCACGAGCCGGCCGTGCTCGAGAAGCAGGTGAGGCGAATGCTCGCTGATCCGCGTTCGCGGGCGCTGGTCGACAACTTCTCCGCGCAGTGGCTCGAGCTTCGCCACCTCGAGTCGGTTGCGCCGGTCGAGGACGTCTACCCCGAGTTCGACGGTGAGCTCCGGCTGGCGTTCAAGGAAGAGACCGAGCGGCTGATCGACAGCATGATTCGCGAGGATCGACCCATCCCGGATCTGCTGACTGCCAACTACTCCTTCGTCAACGAGCGATTGGCGAAACACTACGGCATCCCCAACATCGCCGGCACCAGGTTCCGCCGCGTCACCATGCCGGCCAACCACACCGGCATCCTCAGCCACGGCAGCATTCTGACCGTGACATCGCAGGCGAACCGGACGTCGCCGGTGAATCGGGGCAAATGGGTGCTGAACAACATCCTCGGTGCACCGGTGCCTCCTCCGCCGCCTGACGTCCCGGCACTCAAGCCTGAAGACGATGACGGTGCGCCGTTGACCGGCCGCGCGGCGCTCGAGCGGCATCGCAGCCTGGCCGTCTGCGCCAACTGCCACGCGCGCATGGACCCATGGGGATTCGCGCTGGAAAACTACAACGGCGTCGGCGCCTGGCGCTCGAACGAAGGCGGCAAGCCGATCGACACGAAGGTGGTGCTGCTCGACGGCACCAAGATCGACGGATTGTCCGGTGTGCGGCAGGTGCTGCAGTCGCGCAGCGATCAGTTCGTCACGACCGTCTCTGAAAAGCTCATGGTCTACGCGATCGGACGTCCGGTCGAGTACTACGACCGTCCAGCACTGCGCAAGATCACGACACAGGCAGCGGCCAGCAACAACCGCTGGTCGACACTCATCCTCGGAATCGTCAACAGCATGCCGTTCCAGTATCAGTCGAAGGGAGCCGAGTAATGTTCATTACCAGGAAAGCCATCAGTCGCCGAACAGTTCTGCGCGGGATCGGCACGACGCTCGCGTTGCCGCTACTGGACGGCATGGTCCCGGCATTCACTGCGATCGGGAAGAGCGCAGCCAAGCCGATCATGCGGTTCAGCGCGATGTATGTCCCGATGGGCATGGTCATGGAGAACTGGACCCCGAAGACGACCGGGGCCGGATTCGAGATGACGCCAATCCTGCAGCCGCTGACACCGTTCAAGAAGCATCTGACGGTGGTGAGCGGACTGGACAATGCCGGCATTGGTCACCCGGGCGCGGCCAGCGCGTTCCTGACCAACGTGCGCGCGCGCGGCGGCGCCAACATCAACGCCGGCGTCTCGATGGACCAGCTCGTGGCCCAGCAAATTGGCCAGGACAACAGGCTCCCCTCGCTGGAACTCGGGCTCGAATCGCTGGCGATGGTCGGTGACTGCGAGGCTTCGAACTGCGGTTACCTCACCACGCTCGCTTACAGCACGCCGACGACCCCGCTGCCGGCCGAAACCAACCCGCGCGAGGTGTTCGAGCGGCTGTTTGGCGATGCCGAGAGCACGACTCCTGAAGCACGCCGCGCGCGCATCCAGTCGAATCGCAGCCTTCTCGACTCGGTCACGACGGATGTTGCCGATCTCGAGCGCCGCGTTGGTACCAGCGATCGCCAGAAGGTGCAGGAGTACCTGCAGGCGGTACGCGAAGTCGAGCGGCGCATCCAGAAGGCCGAACAGGACAGCGACGCGCTGCCACCGACCATGGAGGCACCCGCTGGTGCGCCGCCGGTGTATGGCGATCACGCCAGGCTGATGTTCGACCTGATGGCGCTCGCGTTCCAGAGCGATACCACCCGCGTCTCCACGCTGATGATGGAGCGCGAGACGAGCAGCCGTCGCTTCCCGGAAATCGGCATGAACGAGCCGCATCACTCGACGACCCACAATCCGGACGTGACCGCGCGCCTCGAGAACATCACCATCATCAACACCTACCAGGTGTCACTGCTGGCGCACTTCCTCAAGAAGCTCGAATCGACACCGGATGGTGACGGCTCACTGCTCGACCACACGGTGATCCTCTACGGCTCTGGTCTGAGCGACGGCAACATCCACCTGCCGCAGAACGTTCCGATCATGGTGGCGGGCGGCGGTGTCCTTCCGGGCGACACGCACGTGATGCAGAAGGGGAAACCGTTGGCCAACCTGCATCTCTCGCTCATGGACAAGTTCGGCGTGCAGGTCGACAAGCTTGGCAACAGCACGGGCCAGCTCGAAGGGGTCTCCGCGTAGGAGTGGCGCACATGACGACACGACACACTTGGGCCTCTGTACTTGCACTCTCACTCGTCCTGCCAGGGCTGGCGCACGCTGCGGCCAGCCCGCTGGCCGATGCCGCCCGTATGCAGGATCGGGCGGCGCTTCGCACCATGCTGAAGCAGAAGGGCGATGTCAACGCGCCCCAGCCAGACGGCGCAACGGCGCTTCACTGGGCGACGCACTGGGACGACATGGAGACGGTCGAGATGCTGCTCTCGGCCGGCGCCGCGGTGAACGCGAGAAACGACTACGGTGTCACGCCGCTCGCCCTGGCGAGCGAGAACGCCAACCTGCTCGTCGTGCAGCGCCTGATCAAGGCAGGCGCGAACGTGAACGTGGCGACCTCAACGGGTGAGACGCCACTCATGACGGCTGTGCGCGCCGGCAGTATCCCGGTGATCAAGGCGCTCGTCGCAGCAGGGGCTGACGTCAATGCCCGCGGTGGTGGCCGCGAGCAGAGCGCGTTGCACTGGGCCGTCTCGCAGAAACAGCACGAGATGGTGAAGGTGCTGATCGACGCGAAAGCCGATCTCGATGCCCGCACCGAGCTGCGCCGCGAGTTCGTCAGCTTCTCGCGAGGCAACCCGCAGGGTGGAAGGCTCACGGGAATCGCGGACCACTCGCTCGAGTCGGATGGCTCACGGCCTGGACTCCGCTGGATCAACAAGGGAGGCCTGACGCCACTGCTGTTTGCCGCGCGCGACGGCGACATCGAGTCGGCGAAGATGCTGCTCGCCGCCGGCGCGAACATCAACGCCACCACCGGGATCGGCGAAACCTCCCTGATGCTCGCCGCGCGCAACGACCACACGGACGTGGCGCTCTACCTGCTCGACAAAGGCGCCGATCCCAACATCGTCGAGGCCGGCCACACGGCGCTTCACTTTGCCGTGGCGCGCAAGAACCTGGACCTGGTGAAGGCGCTGATCGCCCATAAGGCCGACGTGAACACCCGGTTGACCAAAGGGCAGCCCGATCCCGACGGGAACCTGCGCTACAACCAGCTGCCGGAATACCTCCTCGGCGCGACTCCGTATCTGCTCGCGACCGCGCTGAACGAGATGGACACGATGCGCGTGCTGATTGCAGCGGGCGCCGACCCGAAGACGCCGATGCAGGACGGCACGACACCGACGATGGCGTCGATGGGTGTGTTCCCGGGTGTGTTCACGTTCATCCCGTTCGTGAAGATCGGCGAGCGGGGCGCACAGGGCGACAACACAGCCTACTTCCAGCGCAAGCGCCTGTTCTCGGAAACCAAGGTCCTCGAGACGATGAAGCTGGCGGTGGAGTTCAGCGGCGGGGAAGACATCAACGCCGCCCGCGGTGCACTCACCACGTATCACGTTGGCAACTCGCGGACGCTCGTCGGCCGTGACGTAGGCGACACGGCTCTGCACATCGCGACGGCAGACAAGTACCCGACGGTGATCGAGTTCTTGATCAGCAAGGGTGCCAAGACCGACATCAAGGATCGCCGTGGCCTGACACCGCTCGCCGTCGCCAAGCATACCGGCCGGCAGTTCATCACCGGCGGCGACAACGGCGAAAAGATCGGCGACGAGAAAATCGCGACGTTGCTGACCAGCCTGGGAGCACAGGAATAGGAGTGGGATCGTAGTGTCCGGCTTCAGCCGGACCCGTGGAGGGGAACATGCGAGCAAGACTGTTGACGTTCGTTGCGTGTGTCGGCGTGTTGCTCGCATTTCCTGCGCAGGCCAACGAGAAGCCCACTCCGGAGTACCAGAAGGCGATGAAGGAGCTGGGCACGGTGAACAACCGGCTGCGCAACAACCTGAAGTCGATCGACTACGCGGCGATCGAGCAGGACGCGGTTGCGATGCAGGCCATTTTCGATGTGGTCCTGAAGTTCTGGCAGGAGAGGAAAGCCGAAGACGCCATCAAGTACTCGCAGGACGGAGCCAAGGCGGCGAGCGAACTGGCTGCGGCCGCCAAGGCTCAGAACCACGCCGGCGTCGTGGCCGCCCAGGCCGCCATCGCCGGCGCATCATCCACCGGTGAGATCGGTGCGATCGGTGTGTGCGCACCCTGCCACACGGCTCATCGCGTCCGTCTGCCGGACGGAACCTACGAGATCAAATAGTTCACGGTTCAGGGTTCACGGTTCAGGGTTCGTGTTCAAGGTTCCGGTTCTTCGTTCTTAGTTCTTCGTTCTTAGTTCTTCGTTCGAGAGGGTCTATGCGAGCGACCATTGGGGTGATGTGTGCGTGTGCAGTGCTCGTCTGTAGCAGTCTTGCGGCAGATGAGAAGCCGACCGAGGCGTATCAGAAGGCGATGAAGGATCTGGGAGTCGCGAGCCAGGCGATGCGCACCGAGGTGAAGACGATCGAATCGGCGGGTGCGTATCCTGACTACACGCCACTCGAGAAGCACGCCACGGTGTTACGCGCCGGGCTGAAGGCGACGCTGGCGTACTGGAGCGAGAAGAAGGTTGACGATGCGGTCAAGCTGACGGAAGTGGCGCTCAAGGGCGTTGACGATCTGGAGAAGGCGGCAAAAGACAAGAGCTACGACAACCTGGTCGCAGCCTCGACGGCCATCGGCGCTAGCTGCGCCACGTGCCACAAGGCGCACCGCATCCAGACACCTGACGGCACCTACGCAATCAAATAGGTCTTCAGTGCTCCCGATGATGGTGGGCGATCGCCTCCATCTCGGCGTGCCTTTGTTCCTTTAAGTCCTTCTGCGCGACGCGCCGGCCCTGGCTCTTGTTCATCTGGCGCGTCGCCGCCGAATCAACCGCAAACAGCGACACCAGCTGCCGGACCTCGCGGCCGCGGCAGGACGGGCAGGTTCGTTCCACGGCGTGGCGCGCCTGCGCCGGGAGCACCAATTGCTCGAAGCGGTGGGCGCACTGCTCACACTCGTACTCGTAGATGGGCATGCCGGCTGAAATGCAGCCTTCGTACCCATGAACCAGCGACCACAGAACGGACGAAGGACCAAGCACGAAGTAGCAAGGACCAACAATCCCGTCGCTTCGACTGAAGACGATCGACAGGAATGTTCAAACCGCCATTCTGGTCGACGAAGACGTGTGGCAATCAATCGTCTGCGACGTGGTCCCGCTCTTGCTCCCGTCTCGCCTGAACATGCGATCACTCTTGTGCCTGTCGCTGCTGGCGCTGCTGGCGTGTCCCGTCCATGCGAGCGCGCAGGCCGGCGAGAAGAAGAACCCCCTGGAAGCGATCCGGATGCTCAAATGCGCCTTTCCGGCCGCGGCGTCGGGATCGTGGAAGGACTGGACGCCGAAAGCCGCGATACAACCAGGCCCGGAGCTGACGCTGGTCATCGACGAGATCGACATCGACGGTGGCACCGCACGCATCGGAACGACCCACACCACCGCGCTCCTGACGCAGAACAGCGTGCATTTCATGGAGCGGACGATGGCGGGGAGCCTGACGATGATCACGGTGCTGTCGCAGAAGAGCCCGAAGGGAACGCTGAGAGCCGTGCGGTCGCGACACGATTACCTGCAGATGGCCATTCCCGGCTTCGTTTCAGAGCCGAACGTGTCGCAGCACTACGGCGAATGCGAGCCGACGGAGTAAAGCCCTGTCGCGGACGGGTCGCCTGCACGGCGCTGCTGGCTTTGCTCTGGATGGCTAGCGGTGCCACGCAGTCAGGTATCGATCCGGCGCTGATGAAGCGGTTGTTCCCGGCCGCTGCCGCGTTCTCGCTGAAGGGCGGTGATCCGCCGCACGTCAAGGCGTTCGCCACAGATGGCAAGACCGGCGCGCAGACGCTGCTCGGCCTCGCCTTCTGGACGACCGAGCTGGAGCCGCTCGAGCGCGGCTATGACGGGCCGATCAAGATCCTCGTGGGTATGGATACCAGGGGACTCCTCACCGGCATCATCGTGACCGAGCACCACGAGCCGTACGGCAACTTCTCGATCGACCCGCCGCAGTTTCCGGCCCAATTCAGGGGGAAGGATGTGCGCGACCGCTTCCGTGTCGGGGCCGATGTCGATGCCGTGTCGCGCGCCACGATCACCGTTGGCAGCGCCACGCGCGCCATTCGAAACAGTGCGCGCCGGATCGCGCGTGCGTACCTCGTCCCGCCCGACGCGGCGAAGTGATCGCGTCCTACGTCTTCGGCGTTCTCGCAAAAACTGCCGACAAATCTGAAGGCCTCCTCTGCGTGCGCGCGCTCCGATCCCGCGCATGCTGACCCCAAAAACACTGGTTACACGGGCACGATGTGCTCGCCGTGGCTGGCCGACGCGCAATGCGAACAAGCCTGTCGCAGCGCGCACCGGCGTTTTGCACAAATCTGTTCATTCCGGATCGCTCGCATCGCACGCGCACGACGAGTGTGCCGATGTTGACGCCGATTCTATTGACGTCACGACGTCCCATCGTTGCGTGGCCCTTCTCTTGCTCATCTCGCGCACAACACGCGGACCTCAGCGTGCTCACCATTTGAGGAGTAGTCCATGAGAAGGATCTCTGTTGCCACGGTCTTCGTGTTGTGCGCGATGGCCATCGTCAGCGCCCAGCAGGGCACGGCCGATCTGCGCGGCCGCATCGTCGATGCTCAGCAGGCAGTCATGCCGGGAGTCACCGTCACGGTCCGTCACCAGGAAAGCGGCACCTTCCGCACGACGGTCAGCGGAGTCGACGGGTCGTTCTTCCTCAGCGCCATGAATCCCGGCGTCTACCAGGTCGAAGCCATGCTCGATGGGTTTCGTCCCTACCAGCGCAACGACGTGCGACTCGAGGTCGGCCGGACGGCGAACGTGGAAGTCATGCTGGAACTCGGCGGCCTGGAAGAGACCGTGACGGTGAGCGCCGAGGCGCCGCTGGTGGACACCACCTCGAAGGAGGTCGGCGGCCACGTCAGCGCTGAAGAGTTCGTTAACACGCCGTCGTTCAACCGCAGCTTCTCGGGATTCCTCGGCATGGTGCCCGGCATCGTCTCGACGGTGTCGACCTCGACCTTCGGCGGCGACACGATCAGCGTCGGCGGCCAGGGCGCGCGCAACGTCAACTACACGATGGACGGCTCCGACAACAACGACGGCCTGACCGGCGGCGGCACCAGCTCGCAGGCGCGGGTGCCGATCGAAGCGGTGCAGGAGTTCAAGGTGCTGACCAGCCAGTTCGACGCCGAGTACGGCGGAACCTCGGGCGCCATCGTCAACGCCGTGTCCAAGTCGGGCACCAACGTCTTCCACGGCAGCGGGTTCGCGTTCTACCAGGATCAGAATCTCAGCGCCCAGAACTACTTCGCGAAGAAGCAGAACCTGGAGGAGGCCGACTCCTCGCAGCAACAGTACGGCGGGACGATTGGCGGCCCCGTCATCCGCGACAAGGCGCACTTCTTCTTCAGCGTCGAGCGGATCATCATGGACAACGGGATCACGGTGAACATCCCGACCCGCCCGGATCTCGCCCGCACGGACGCGCAAATCACCCGCAACTGGAACACGTTCGTCCGGCTCGACCATCAGATCAACGCCGCCAACACGTGGGGCGTGCGCTGGCTGCGTGAGAACTCGCCGCAGCCGAGGCAGCTCAACGAGATGTGGACGGAGCCACGAACCGCGGAAGAAACGGACGTCGATCAGACATTCGTCGGCACGCTCAGCTCGGTCATCGGCAGCACGAAGGTCAACACGTTCCGCTTCTCCTACACGTCGGAGATCCTGCATTTCGCCAACCCGAGCTTCCTAAGCAACGGATTCAACCAGGCGGCACTCCTGCCGACCCTGGTTCACCCCTCATTCGAGGATCAGCAGAGCCCGACGGCCGATATCCGGAGACTGTTCGGATACACCGCCGATGATTCATTCTCGTGGTTCGTGCCGAACAAGGCCGGCGATCACGAGCTGAAGTTCGGGATGGTCTACAGCTACATTCCGCTCCACTTCCGGAGCTTCACGAACCAGAACGGCACCTTCACGTTCCCGCGCGACTTCGACTTCAACTCGACCACTGCGGCGACGTACCCCGAGCGCCTCCAGATTCGTGTGCCAGGCGTCTCGGAGTACCGGATGCACGGGACGTATGCGAGCGCCTACGCCCAGGATCGCTGGAAGATCGGCAACAACTTCACGTTGAGCGCTGGCGTCCGATACGACCTGGAGCTCATCCCCACGCCGAACGGGGACAACCCGCTGTTCGAGGGCGACCCTGACGGCTATCCGAAGGACTTCAACAACTTCGCGCCGCGCGTCGGGTTCTCCTATGCGCTCAGTGACGAGGGCACGTCGGCCATGCACGGTGGGTTCGGTGTCTTCTATCAGCGCACGGTGCTCACACCGCTGACGCCGATGGTCTCCAGTGGCCGCTACACGGATTCGTTCATCGCGAGCTTCCCGCTGAACAACATCGACCCCGGTCCGCGCAACGGCCAGTTCCCGACCGATCCGATGCTCGTGAACGGTCCGACCGTCAACCGTGCGCTGCTCGACTCGATGTTCCCGCCCGGAACGCTCGCGCGCAACGTCGGCACGGTTCGTTTCGACAACCCCGATCGCGTGGTGCCCTGGACGCGTCAGTACAGCATCGGCTACACGACCCAGCTGGGTCCCTCGTTTGCGGTGGGCGTGGACCTCATTCACTCCGAGTCGCGGAAGCAGTACGTCCTGCTGGATCTGAATCCTCCGCTGCGCGCCAACCAGCTGGCCACCGGGGCGGTCACTCGCACCAACCCGCTCGTTGGCAGCGTTGGTGAATTCGCGGGCCGCGTGGACACGCTGGTGAACGAGGGCTCGGTCGACTACAACAGCATCCAGTTCTCGGGGAACAAGCGGTTCAGCAAGGGCTATACGGCGCGCGTGTCGTATGCGTATTCCAAGGCCACCGGCAACACGACGGCCGGCGCCGAGAGCGGCAGCAGCTCTCAGTATCTCGGCGACCTGCGCCTCGATGCCGAGGAAGGGCCGACCAACGTCGATCGTCCGCACATTCTCTCGCTGAGTGGATCGTGGGATGTGCCGAAGACCAAGGGCCTGCGAGTCAGCGGCATCATGTCAACCCGCAGTGGAACACCGTTCTCGCTCATCAACACGGCGGTCGACATGGACCAGAACGGATCGACCGCGAATGAGTACCTGGCGGCCGGCACCTACTCGGGAATCGGCGAGGATGTCATCACCGTCGACTACGAGGGTGGCCGCAATGGTGCGTATGCGCCTGACTACTTCACGCTCGACGTCCGTGGTGGGTATCGTTTCACCTTCGCGGGCGGACGCACACTCGACGCATTCCTCGATGTGTTCAATGTCACCGATCGGGCGAACTTTGCGACGCCGGCGAACGACATCCGGATCCCGGGAACCTTCCTCAAGGTCTCCTCGATCATCGGCGCCACGAGGACCGCGCAGCTGAACTTCCGATACGGATTCTGATCACCCTTCACCGAGGCGCACGCCGGGCTGACCGTCCGGCGGGCGCCGACTCGTGAGCCCCGGTGGAGGTGTCGTGAACCTGTCCGCTGTTTTCATTCGCCGTCCTGCCACGACAACGCTGCTCACGCTCGGCATCTTGGTGTTCGGCCTGATGGCCTATCGCCAGTTGCCGGTGTCGGACTTGCCGGCGGTGGACTTCCCAACCATCCAGGTGCAAGCCGCCCTCCCTGGCGCCAGTCCCGAGACGATGGCCTCGTCGGTGGCGCTGCCGCTCGAGAAGCAGTTCGCGAGCATCCCTGGCCTCAGCAGCATGAACTCCAGCAGCAACCAGGGCAGCACCAGTATCACGCTGCAGTTCGATCTCGACCGCGACATCGACGCCGCCGCGCAGGACGTGCAGGCCATGATCGGCCGCGCCTCGCGCAGCCTTCCGCCGCAGATGCCGGCGCCGCCGTCGTATCAGAAGGTCAACCCGGGCGATCAGCCGGTGCTGTTCGCGGCTCTTCGTTCCAGCACGTTGCCGCTCTCGGTCGTCGACGAATACGCGCAGCAGCTCGTCCCGCAGCGCATCTCCACCGTCAAGGGCGTCGCGCAGGTGGACGTTCCCGGCTCACAAAAGTACGCCGTGAGGGTCGACGTCGATCCGCGGCAGCTGGCGACTCGCTCCATCGGGATCGACGAGGTCGCCACCGCCATTGCCAACGCCAACGGCAACCTTCCCACCGGCAACATCTACACCGACGACCGAACCTTCGTCGTGCAGACCAACGGCCAGCTGCTCCGTGCTGCCGCTTACGAACCCACGATCATCGCCTATCGCAACGGGAGCCCGGTGCGGCTCCATGAAGTGGCCCGTGTGTACGACGGCGTCGAGAACACGAGGTCAGCGGCGTGGATGGGGAGTGAGCGCTGCATCTACCTCACCATCCGCAAGCAGCCGGGCAGTAACGTCGTTCAGATCGTCGACGAGATCAGGGCGTTGCTCCCATCCATTCGTGAGCAGTTGCCCGCCGGCATCTCGCTCGATATCCGCAGCGACCGCTCCGGGCCGATTCGCGAGTCGGTGCACGACGTCAAGCTGACGCTGGTGCTCTCGATCGTCCTCGTCGTGGTCGTGATCTTCCTCTTTCTCCGCAGCATCTCCGCGACCATCATTGCCAGCCTCGCGCTGCCGGCTTCGCTCGTTGCCACCTTCACGGTGATGTACCTGCTCGACTACAGCCTCGACAACCTGTCGCTGATGGCGCTCACGCTCTCGGTCGGCTTCGTGGTCGACGACGCCATCGTGATGCTCGAGAACATCGTCCGGCACATGGAGATGGGGAAGTCGCCGCTGCAGGCCTCGTTCGATGCCTCGAAGGAAGTGGCGTTCACCATCCTGTCGATGACGGTGTCACTGGCTGCCGTCTTCATTCCCGTGCTGTTCATGGGCGGGATCGTCGGCCGGCTGCTGCACGAGTTCGCGATCACGATCGGTGTGGCGATTCTCGTGTCCGGGCTGGTCTCGATCAGCCTGACGCCGATGCTGTGCAGCCGCTTCCTGAGGCCCGTGCACGCGGTGCGGCACGGCGTGGTCTATCAGTGGACGGAGCGCGTCTTCGATGCGTGGCTGGCTGTCTACGATCGCACCCTCAGCGTGGCGCTGCGTCACGGCGCCGTGATGATGGCGGTGTCGGTGGCGTTGATCGCGGGCACTGCCTATCTGTTCACGCTCGTTCCCAAGGGGTTTCTGCCGAGCGAGGACCAGGGACGCTTCGTCGTCAACACCGAAGGGATGCAGGGCATCAGCTTCGAGGCGATGGTCCGTCATCAGCTGGCGTTCAACGACGTGCTGCTGGCGGATCCGAACGTGGCCGCCGTGAGCGCGAACGTGGGCCTCGGGGGAGCGGGCGCCGCCAACACCGGACGCACGTTCGTCGAGCTCAAGCCGCGGTCCGAGCGAAGCCAATCCGTCGACGAGGTCATTGCGAGCCTCCGGCCGAAGCTGTCGCAGATTCCGGGCCTTCGCGTGTTCATGACGAACCCGCCGCCGATCAACCTCGGCGGCCAGAACGGTGGACGCGCCACCTATCAGTTCACACTGCGCCACACCGATACGACCGAGCTCTATCGCTGGGCGCAGGTTGCCGAAGACAAGATTCGCCAGATGCCCGGGTTCGACGATGTGAGCAGCGATCTGCTGCTCAAGAACCCGCAGGTGAGCGTGGAGATGGACAGGGACAGAGTGTCGGCCCTGGGACTGTCGGTCAACCAGGTCGAGACCGCGCTCTACAACGCGTACGGCACGCGGCAGATCTCGCAGATCAACGCACCGAACAATCAGTACCAGGTGATCATGCAGGTCGCGCCCGAGTTTCAGCGCGATCCCTACGCGATGTCGCTGCTGCACGTGCGATCGGCCGAGGGGCGCCTGGTCCCGCTCGAATCGGTTGCGCGAATCCGTACTGGCACTGGGCCGTTCTTGGTCAGCCACTACGGCCAACTACCGTCGGTCACGATCTCCTTCAACCTCGCACCGGGCTTCGCGCTCGGCGATGCGGTCAGCCAGATCCAGGCGATGGCAGACGCGACGCTTCCGGCGAGCGTGACCACGAGCTTTCAAGGTGCGGCGCAGGCCTTCCAGGAGTCGTTCAAGGGACTTGGTCTCATCCTCCTCATGGCGGTCGTCGTCATCTACATCGTGCTCGGTGTGCTCTACGAGAGCTTCACGCATCCGTTGACCATCCTGTCAGGCCTGCCTGCGGCCGGCTTCGGTGCGTTGCTGACGCTGCTGCTGTTCAAGACCGAGTTGAGCCTGTATGCATTCGTCGGCGTCATCATGCTCGTTGGTCTCGTGAAGAAGAACGGGATCATGATGGTTGACTTCGCGCTCGAGACACAGCGCGCCAACGGCCGGTCGCCGCTCGAGGCGATTCACGAAGCCTGCCTCGCGCGATTCCGGCCAATCATGATGACCACGGCCGCCGCTCTCGTCGGCACGCTCCCGATCGCGCTCGGCCTCGGGGCCGGAGCGGAATCGCGACGGCCGCTCGGCCTCGCTGTCGTTGGCGGCCTCCTGGTCTCGCAGTTGCTCACGCTCTACATCACGCCCGTGTACTACGTGTATATCGAGCGTGCCCGCCGGTGGCTCGCCACGCGCAGGGCCGATTTCGACGTTACCGCGGCGCCGCACGGATCGATTGAGGGGAGGGCGCGCACGACCACGGTGCCTGAAGCGCTGTGACGTTGACGCTCGCCGTACGTGGATGCGTCGTCTGCGGCATCGGGATGCTGTTGGCCAGCGGACCTGCGTTCTCCCAGTCGACGTCGGCGCCGGAAGAGGGGCGCGCGAGTACTGTTGCGTCATCGCTCTCGCCGGAGGTAGTCCAGCGGACGAGCGGCACTCTCACGGTGCGTGCCACTCGCATCAGGGAGCCGATCGCCATGGACGGCCGGCTGGACGACTCGGTGTATGCCGAGGTCCAGCCGGTCAGTGGTTTCATTCAGCAGGAACCCGTCGAAGGCGCGCCCGCGACGGAGAAGACCGAGGCCTGGGTGTTCTTCGACGACGAGAATCTCTACGTCGCGTGCCGGTGCTGGGATACCCATCCCGAGCGCATTGTCGCGAACGACATGCGTCGCGATAGTTCCAACCTGCGCCAGCAGGACAACTTCGGCGTCGGGCTCGATACCTTCCACGACAAGCGGAACGGATACCTGTTTTCAGTCTCGCCGGTCGGCGGTTTCAACGACATCGCCATCAGCGATGAGCGCACGCTCAACATGGATTGGAACACGGTCGTCGATGCGAAGGTCGGACGATTCGAGGGCGGCTGGATCGCGGAGTTTGCGATCCCATTCAAGTCGCTCCGGTATGGTCCCGGGCGCGAACAGGTGTGGGGCATCAACTTTCGAAGAACCGTGCGCTCGAAGAACGAGCACTCCTATCTGGCGCCGGTCGAGGCGGCCTGGGGCGGGACGGCGATCGCGCGTTTCTCCGCGGCGGCAACGCTGGTGGGGCTCGAAGCCCCGCCCGCGGCGATGAATCTCGAGGTCAAGCCGTACGCAATCGCGGAGATGGCGACCGACTACCTGGCGAGCCCGGTGCGGGTGAACGACATCGATCCCGATGCCGGCTTCGACGTCAAGTACGGCGTGACGAAGAGCATCACCGCCGACTTCACCTACAACACCGATTTCGCGCAGGTCGAGGATGACGAGGCGCAGGTCAACCTGACCCGCTTCAACCTGTCGTATCCGGAGAAACGTGAGTTCTTTCTCGAAGGGCGTGGGACGTTCAGCTTCGGGGGCACGGGAGGCGCCGACGATCCAGCGATCTTCTACAGCCGTCGCATCGGGTTGAGCGCGGGCCGGCCCATTCCGATCGTTGCAGGCGGCCGCGTAACGGGAAAGGCCGGCAAGTGGAACATCGGCGCGCTCAGCATCACGAGCGACGACGACCTGGCCGCACAGGCGCCGCAGACGAACTTCACGGTCATGAGCCTGAGGCGCGATGTCCTCCGCCGCAGCGTGGTCGGGATGATGATGACGCGCCGATCGGTTTCGACCGTCGGTTTGGGATCGAACGAGGTTGCTGGAGTCGAGGGACAGTTCCAGTTCTATCAGAACCTCGCGATCAACACCTACCTGGCGAAGTCGTGGACCCCCGGCCTCGATGGCAACGACCTGAGTTATCGCGGGCAGGTCAACTACAACGCCGACCGCTACGGACTGCAGCTCGATCGGCTGGTCGTCGAGGACAACTTCAACCCGGAGGTCGGCTTCCTGCGTCGCGACGACTT
Source organism: Vicinamibacteria bacterium (assembly GCA_025924295.1). Taxonomy (GTDB): domain Bacteria; phylum Acidobacteriota; class Vicinamibacteria; order Vicinamibacterales; family UBA2999; genus Gp6-AA40. Next base: position 3,116 of record JAICEG010000015.1, on the reverse strand, counting down.
CCGCCGAAACTTCGCGGCCGCTCGATTCAGCCCGCGGCCGGCCAACAGCCGTGTCATCCGGAAGTACAGCTACGAATCGAGCCTCGAATACACCACCGACAACCAGGATCGCCTCGAGACGCGCGAACTGCAGGGCACGTTTCGCATCGAGCAGCAGAACAGCGACCTGTGGGCGCTCACCTACATCGACAGCTACGAGTTCATCGCGGAGCCGTTCACGATCTCCGAGGGCGTGCGGATCCCGATAGGTGGCTACAACTTCGGCACGCTGGTGGGCAGCTACACACTTGGACAACAGCACCGCGTCAGCGGCACCGCCACGTTCGAGGTCGGCAGTTTCTACGACGGCGACAAGACGACGGCTTCCTACAAAGGCCGGGTGCAGATCGTCGGCAGGCTCGCCGTGGAACCAAGCATCTCACTGAACTGGATCGATATCCCGCAGGGAAGCTTCACCAACACCATCGTCGGCGGCCGCACCACCTTCACGGTGACGCCGCGGATGTATGCGGCGGCGCTCGTGCAGTACAGCTCCAGCACGACGACGCTGGCGACCAACATCCGCTTTCGATGGGAGTACCAGCCAGGGAGCGAGTTGTTCGTGGTGTACAGCGAGGGGCGTGACACGTTCCCGCCGCGTGGCGTCGATCTCGAGACGCGCGGGCTCGTGGTGAAGATCAATCGCCTCTTCAGGTTTTGAGGTAGCGGAGGGTATCGGAGGCAACGGATCGCCACGGAGACACGGAGGAACGGAGAACGAACGGGGAGGCAGGGTGGGGTGGGTCCGCTGCGCCCCACCCCCTCCGTTTCTCCGTTCCTCGGCAAGCACAGGAGAGAAACCGATGTTGACGACGACGGCGACTAGCAGGCGGACGGAGATCATGGAGGCGGTGGACGCCAAGACAACCGAGATCGCCGCGTTCCTGCAGAAGCTCATTCAGTTCGACAGCGAGACCGGTAAGGAAGGTCCGATCCAGGAGTTCCTGGCCGCGTACCTCCAGAGGATGGGCCTCGCGGTCGACAAGTGGGTGCCCGACCTCGAGGAACTCGCGAAACACCCGGCGTACATCCCGGCGAAGGGGCGCGACTTCTCGGGCCGCCCCAATGTCGTCGGCATTCACCGCGGCGATCCGGCGGCGCGATCGCTGCTCTTCAACGGCCATGTCGACACCATTCCCTGGACGCCCGTCAGCGACTGGCAATTCGATCCGCTCTGTGGCGAGTTGAAGGACGGTAGGATCCTCGGCCGTGGATCGTCGGACATGAAGGGCGGTCTCGCGGCGATGACCATGGCGCTGAAGACGCTGCTGGACATGGGAATGGCGCCGCGCGGGTCGGTGATTCTCGAGTACGTGATGGACGAGGAGGTCAGCGGGCTTGGGACGCTGGCGTGCGTGACCCGCGGATACAAGGCGGACGCCGGCATCTCGCTCGAGACCAGCGACCTGCACGTGCAGCCGGCCTGTATCGGACGGCTGTGGTTCGTCGTCGACGTTCGCGGCAAACCGGCCGGCATCTCGCGCCGATGGGAAGCGATCAACGCGCTCGACAAGGGCTACAAGGTTGCCAAGGCGATCGAGGATTTCGAGGGGCTGCGGATCAACAGGCTGACGCATCCGCTGTTTCCCGACAATCGTGGCGCTTTACCGTGCGCGGTCGGCAAATTTGAAGCTGGGCACTACGCCAGCGCCACGCCCGACCGGGCCATCCTGCGCGGCAGCATCGGGTTGATGCCCCAGGAAGACATCGAGCAGGTCAAACGCGACTTTCAGGCCTTCATTCGCAACGTCTGCGATCAGGACCCCTGGCTCAACAACCACCAGCCAGAGGTGTGGTTCGAGGGGCTCATCGCCGAAGGCGCGGAGATTCCCGTCGATCATCCGATCGTCACGACTGTCGCCAGCGGTTTCAAGGAAGTCACCGGCACGGAGCCGATCTACAGCGGACGCATGGGAGCAGCCGACACCAGGTTTCTCATCCGTCACGGAGACACGCCGACCGTCATCTTTGGGCCCGGCGTCACGGCTCAGATGCACGCGACCAACGAATGGCTGCCGCTCGAGAACCTCGTCATCGCGACAAAGACGCTTGCGCTCGCCATCCACGACTGGTGCGAGTGAGAAGAGGTGTCCGTACATCATTGTCGACACGCGTTTGTTTCGCGACATCCATGTAGCGACGATGCCGACGCACCTCGCAACACCGGTGCAAACGCCAACGTTTTCGAGTGGGCACGGCGCGATCCAAGTGGACTCTCGTTTGCTGCAAGTTCGAGCAGGCTTCGCCAAAGCCTTCGGCGGAGGCGGGAAGGTTCCATGTCACTTGGTGGGTCGGCACAAGTCCTGGATTGGACGCACTCCCACGAGGAGATCCAGAAGCTGTCGACGCTTCTCAGCGCCAGCCAGGCGCTGCTGGCTGCTGCTGACTTCAAGAGCGGACTACAAAGCGTCCTCGAGACACTGAGTGTGTCGCAGGGCGCGCTTGCGAGCCGGATCGTCCTGCTGAATCAGCAGACCGGTGAGATCGAGGTCGACACGTCCTCGGGGCGGATCGACCGCGGCAAGGCGCTCGGCAACGGGCTCGAACGCGTGCTGCCCGTGGACGTGCGCAACGGGAAGCCGATCGTCATGCCACTCGTGCGCCGGGAGCCGCGATTCCCGGCGCGGCTGGGAGCCCGCCCGCCCGAGCGCGACAAAGTCACGTACATCGCGGTGCCGATCGGTTACGAGGGGCGCACCATCGGGCAGCTCGAAATCGACCTCGAGTACACGCCGAACCGGGACTACGAGCGCACGGTCACTTTCCTCGCTGTCGTCGGCGCCATGATCGCGCAGGCGATGAAGGTGCATCGGCTGATTGAAGCCGATCGCCAGCGGCTGGTTGAAGAGAACGCCCATCTCCGGCTGGAGCTCAACGAGCGCTACGGGTTCTCGAACATCATCGGCGCCAGCCGGCAGATGCACGACGTCTACGCGCAGATCGCGCAGGTGGCGAAGACGAACACCACCGTTCTGCTGCGCGGCGAGTCCGGGACCGGCAAGGAGCTGGTGGCCGGCGCGCTCCACCGCGCGAGCCGCCGGCGCGAGCGCCCCTACCTCACGCTCAACCTCGGGGCG
>JAICEG010000014.1 GCA_025924295.1 Vicinamibacteria bacterium | reverse complement strand
GACGGAAAGCGCGTCTACTTCACCAATGGCCTGTACAGTCCGTGGGACGCACAGTTCTATCCCGACGGTGTACGTGGCTGGGCGGTGAAGCTCGATGTCGGCGCAAGCGGGATGACGATCGACCAGAAGTTCTTCCTGCAGACGGGCGATATGCGCTCGCACCAGATCCGTCTCGAGGGCGGCGACGCATCATCCGACTCGTACTGCTACGCGTGAGCTTGGTCCTTTGTCCTTCGTTCTTGGTGCTTGGTCCGTCCGGGGTCCTGGTCCCTCCCGTCCGTAGTTCTGGAAGGAGACTAACCAAGGACAAAGGACCAGGGACGGACAAAGGACCCCGGGACGGAGCAAGGACCAGGCACTAAGGACCAAGGACCAAGATGGACTGGTCAGCCGTCGCATTGCTCGGCGCGTATCACGGGGTGAACCCCGGCATGGGTTGGCTCTTCGCCGTCGCGCTCGGCATGCAACAGGGAAGCGCACGCGGGGTGTGGCGCGCGATCCCGCCCATCGCGATCGGCCACGCCCTGGCGGTCGGGGTGGTGCTGGCCGTGGCAGCCGCGGTCCAGGTCGTCGTGCCGATCGACGCGCTGAAGATCGTCGTGGCGTCGATGCTGATTGCGTTCGGGCTGTATCGGCTCTGGCGCCACCGTCATCCGGTGTACGGCGGAATGCAGGTTGGCTTTCGCGATCTCACGATCTGGTCGTTCCTCATGGCGTCGGCCCACGGCGCCGGACTCATGGTCCTGCCGTTCGTCATGGGCAGGTCGACTGACGTTGTCGCCGCGGGCTCGGCACACGCCCACGGTGTCGCAACGTCGGTCGTATCCGGATGGCCGCTCTCGACTGCCCTGGGCATTCACACCCTGACGTATCTGGCCGTCACGGCGATCCTCGCGTGGATCATCTACGCCCGCGTCGGGCTGGCCATTCTCCGCACGGCCTGGTTCAACCTCGATTGGCTCTGGGCCTGCGTGCTCGTCGCCACCGGCGTATTCGTGCTGCTCGCGTAGACCAGGCCATTGGTGATTGCGCGATCTTTTGATCGCTGATTGGTTGATGAATGTCGATTGCTGATCGGCGATCGGCGCTTTTCTCAATCCAAAGTCTACCAATCACCAATCAACAACGATTTACCAATCAAAGATCGCGAATCAACAATGCTCTATTTTTGGTTCACGACAGCTTGTCCCTCAGTCGGTGACTCCCAGACATTCGACAACCGGTACTGGTCCCCATGACGTTCGAACTGGAGCGCCGGCTTGTTCGGCCCGCGTCCGCTTGCCGCGCGCGTGAGCACGAACGCCGCCTCCGGCGTGTGCATCCCGCGGATGAACAGCACCGATGGTCCACCGACGTTGTCCTCTTCGACCATGTAGCGGCCGGCGGAGAATGTCTCGTCGTTGACCATGAACGGAAACGGAACATTGACTTCAACGAGATCGGACGCACGAGCCGACCCCGAGGCGAGGATGAGCGCCGCTCCCACCATCGCCGACTTCACAATCGCTGACCGCATGCTGACCTCCCTGACGCGTCGTGCGTCGATGGTCTCTGCTCATAGATACGTGCAGGGAGATAAGCAGGCCGTGAACGGAAGATTAAGTCCGCATCATCGGGAGCTTCACGCTGAACGTCGTGCCATGGCCGAGGCGGCTGTCGACAGTGATCTGCCCGTGATGTCGATCGACGATCCACTGGACCAGGCTGAGGCCAAGGCCGGCGCCGCCGGAGGGCAACGAGCGCGACGGGTCGGCCTGATAGAACCGTTCGAATACCTGCGCACTCACTTCCGGCGTCATGCCGATTCCCGTGTCCATGACATCCAGCCGTGCGTGCTCGCCATCGCGCGACACGCGCACACTGACGCTGCCGCCTTCGGGGGTGAATTTGATGGCGTTGTCGAGCAGGTTGATCAGCAGGCGCTCCAGCCAGCTGGCGTCGCCACGGGCAACGACCGATGGCGCCGATTCGCATTGCAGTTGAATCGCCCGGGCGCCCGCCACCGGCTCGAGCTGGTCCACGAGCGAAGCCGCCAGGGCGCCGATATCGACGGCGCCAAACGTCAGCGGAATCTGCCCTGACTCGGCGCGGGCCAACGTCAGCACGTGCTCGATCAGCCGCGTCAGCCGATCGATTTCTTCGATCTGGCTGCCGAGCACCTGCTGTACGGCTGGGTCGCGACTGCCACGCAGCGACAGCTCGATCTCGCCGCGCAGCGCCGCCAACGGCGTCCGCAGCTCGTGTGCGAGCGCCGTGCTGAACTGCCGCATCTCGCCGATCGAGTGCTGGAGTCGCCCGAGCGTGGCGTTGAAGGAGCGCGTGATCTGTTCGAGCTCGTCCTCGACGTTGCGCGTCGGGAGCCTGCGCTCGAGTGTTGTGACGTCGATGTCGCCGGCCGCAACGGCGACGCGCGTCAACGGCGCGAGCGCGAAGCCGGCCAGCCACCACGCCGCCACGGCGGTCGTCAGGAGCGCGAGCGGCGTGAGCAGCAGCAGGAGGTCGCGATAGCGGGCAAGCGCGGTGTCCATCGAGTTCAGCGATACTCCCACCTGCAGGACGTAGGGGCGGCCGCTCGGGCTGACGATGGCGCTGCTGACGATCTTCAGGCGTCCATACGGGGTCGTGATGTCCGTTGGCGTGGAACCGGATCGAAGCTGGGCGATCTCGCCCGCGGTCAGCGCCAGGCCAAGTGGCGCGATGTCCTGCGACTGGAACAGGAGTCGGCCCGACTGCCCATCGTAGATCTGGGAATAGCGCGTGGCCTCGGACACGAACGACGCCTGGTCGGTGTCGTTGATGTTGTAGTCGACTCGCGGCACGTCGCTGTCGAACCGCAGGTAGCCGTGCAGCCCTTCGGCCAGCTCCGTGAGCCGCGTGCTGACGTCGTCGTTCAGCCATCTCGCCAGCACGTTGTACGAGACGATGCTCAGGCCGGCGAGCAGCAGGCCCGACACCGTCGTGGCGATGACGGCGAGGCGCGCCCGGAGCGTCAGCGTCACGGCGCGGCGTCGGTCAGCATGTAGCCCACACCGCGAACGGTGTGAATGAGCTGGACGGGGAACCCTCTGTCGACCTTGTTGCGCAGCGAGTTGATGTGCACTTCGACGACGTTGCTGATGCTGTCGAAGTGGATGTTCCACACGTGCTCGATGATGAGCGATCGCGTCAGCGGACGATCGGTGTGGCGCATGAGGAACTCGAGCAGCGCGTACTCTTTCGGCTTGAGATCGATCGCCGAGCCGGCACGGCGCACGGCACGCCTGATCGTATCCATCTCCAGATCGGCGACGCGGAGTACGCTTTCGCGGGGAGCGCCGCGGCGGAGCAGCGCGCGTAGCCGCGCCGAGAGCTCGGCCAGCGCAAACGGCTTGCTCATGTAGTCGTCGGCGCCCGCGTCGAGGCCGGCGACGCGTTCGTCGAGGGAGTTCTTGGCGGTCAACATGATGACCGGCAACGTGGCCTTGCGGGAACGGATGTCGCGCATCACCTGGAAGCCGGAGCGCCCGGGCAGCATCAGGTCGAGCACGATCGCGTCGTAATCGACCGCACGCGCCTGCTCGCCGGCCGTGTTGCCGTGGTGCAGCACGTCGACGGCGTATCCCTCCTGCTCCAGGCCGGTCTGTATGAAGCTGGCAACCTTCGCATCGTCCTCGATCACCAGGATGCGCACGTCTCCTCCCAATCTCTCCATTCACCATACCGCGCCTCGAGGGGGCGGGGCGCACCATGAAGAAAACTTAATCAGCTCTTCATGGTGGCGTCAGGTACGTGGGGTGGAATGGATGCGACGAAAGGGGACGCATATGCGATACACACTCACCACGCTGCTGTTTGTCGGGGCCCTGATGGCGTCGACCGGGGCGATGGCCCAGGCGGCGCAGTCAGCCAAGCCACCAGCCGCGAAACCTGCCGCGGCGGCGACGCATTCGGTGCAGGGCGTCGTGAAATCGATCGATGCTTCATCGTTGGTCATCACGCGCTCGGGGAAGAAGGGCGGCGAGATGTCGTTCAAGCTCGAACCGTCCACTCATCAGGAAGGTTCGATCGCGGCGGGGTCGACGGTGTCGATTCGTTACCGGATGGACGGAAGCTCGATGGTGGCCACAGCCGTGAACGCCGAGACGTCCAGGAGCGCGCGGACATCGAAGCCGTGAGGAGGAACGTTACATGCGGCTGACCAGCGCGCGCAGCTCCGACATCAGCACTGCGATGCTCGCGTCGAGCTGCGCGCTGGCGGCCTCAGCGTCGGCGAGGTCGCCGCTGCGCCCTATGTGCTCCATGCGGCGGGCATCTTCGTAGGCCGGCCCTTGAGAGAACAATCCGATCGAGCCCTTGAGCGCGTGCGCCGCGGAGGCGACCTCCCCGCTCTTCCCGGTGCGCAATGCTTCCTCGATCCGGGAGAGAAGGGCAGGCGTATCCTCGAGGAACACGTCGATCACCTGCTTGAGCAGGTCGGCTCGTCCGCCGAAGTTCGCAAGCAGGGCGTTGGCGTCCCTGGCGTCAGTGACTGGTGACGCGGACATCCCGGTCGTGACCGGCGCGTTCGACACGAGCGAGTCGATGGTCGCGAACAGTTCTTCCGCTCTCAGCGGCTTCGACACGTAGGCGTCCATCCCGACCGCCAGGCACTGCTCGCGATCTCCGGCCATCGCCCGTGCTGTCAGCGCGACGATCGGCACGTGACCGCCGGCTGTTCGCTCGTGATCGCGAATGATGGAGGTCGCTTCGAGTCCGCTCATCTCGGGCATCTGGACGTCCATCAGGATGACGTCGAACGATTCGAGGACGGCGCGATCGGCAGCCAGGCGCCCGTTGCCGACGATCGAAACCTGATGGCCCTTCTGTTTGAGCAGCGCCGTGACGAGCGTTTGATTGGTCGGGTTGTCCTCCGCCACCAGCACGCGCAGCGAACGATCGGCCGGACGGGCAGATCGGTGTGCGCCACGTTCGGGCGGCAGAGCCGAATCACGAGTTCCGCGCTTCTGGCGCGACGGTGCAGGCGCGGCGGATGCGCTCACGATCGCGTCGAGCAGGTCGGATTGCTTGACCGGCTTTGCCAGCCGCGCGGCGAACAGGCTGGCGCCGCGCCCCTTCGTGGCGTGCGCCCCGGCCGATGTCAGGAGGATCATCCTCGGCTTGCCCAGGCGGTCCTCGCGCGCGACCTGCTGCGCCAGGCTGAATCCGTCGACGTCGGGCATCAGCGCATCAGTCAGCATGAGCTGGAACGGGTTGCCCTGCTCGGCGGCAGTCTGCAGCGACTCCAGCGCCGCCGCCGCGTTCTCGACTGACGACGCTTGCATCTGCCAGCTGGCCAGGATCTCCGTCAGGATGAGGCGATTGGTCGCGTTGTCGTCGACCACCAGGACGCGCATGTCACGCAGGCCATTCGTGTCGGACGGACTGTCGCCGACGGCGTCACGAGCGATGCCGAAGCGCGCGACGAAATGAAAGTGACTGCCTTTACCAGGTTCGCTGTCCAGCCACATCCGTCCATCCATCATCTCGACCAGCTGCGTCGAGATGGTCAGCCCGAGCCCCGTCCCCCCGTACCGCCGTGTCGTCGACGCATCGGCCTGCACGAAGGCCCCGAAGATTTCCCACTGCTTGTCCTCCTGAATGCCGAGGCCGGTATCGCGGACCGTGAAGCGCAGCCACACATCGTCTGCCTCTTGCCGATCGAGCCACACGTTGACGCCGACCTCGCCCGCGTCGGTGAACTTGATGGCGTTGCCGACCAGGTTGAGGATCACCTGTCGAAGCCGCCCGGCATCTCCGACCAGTGCATCGGGAACATCCGGCGCAATGCGGCATGACAGGTCGAGCCCTTTCTGATCGGCGCGCTGCGCGAGCAGTTTGACGCTGTCTTCGACCGTGTCGCGAAACGGAAAGGGCGCTCGATCGAGCGTGAGACGACGGGCTTCGATTTTCGAGACGTCGAGGATGTCGTTGATGATCTCCATCAGCGCCTCGGCGGAGTGCCGCGCGGTCTCGATGTACTCGCGCTGCTGCGGTGTCAACCGCGTCTGCAGCGTCAGGTCCGTCATGCCGATGATGGCGTTCATCGGCGTACGGATCTCGTGGCTCATGTTGGCGAGGAACTCGCCCTTGGCGATGGTGGCCTGCTCGGCGCGCTGCCGCGCCACATCGAGTTCCCTGACCAGGTGCGAGAGGCGCTCCGCGTTCTGCTGCAGCGCCTCCTCGGCCGCGCGGCGATCGGTGACGTCGCGCGCGACCGCGTAGATGAGGCCCTGGTGGATGAACGGCGACGCCGTCCACTGCAGCCGCTTATAGGATCCATCCTTCGCGCGATAGCGGTTCTCGAAATCGATGACGCGTTCCCCGGTCACGAGAACCGACATCGTCTCCGTGGTGACGTCACGGTCGTCGGGATGCACGAAGTCCATGAACGGGGATGCGCGCATCTCCTCGTCGGTGTATCCGAGGACCGTCTGCCATGCGGGGTTGACGCGAATGAAGTAGCCGTCGAAGGTCGCGATGCAGAACATGTCGAGCGACAGCTTGAAGAACCGGTCGAGATCCTCACTCGCCCATCTCCGCTCGACGTACAAGCCGATCTGTCTGCAGACGGTCGTCATCATCGTCAGCAGCTCGGGCGTCGGTTCGAGTATGTCGCGGCTGAAAAACTCCATGACGCCGCCGACGCGGCGTCCCTGGAGGATCGGCAGCGCGAAGGCAGAATGAAGCCCGGCCCGCTCGGCGACCCTGGCCCGTGGAAAGTTCGGGTCGTGGGTGACGTCGCGAACCCAGAGCGGTTCACGACGGGACCAGACCTGTCCGGGCAGACCGGTTCCGTGGACGAATGTCAGCGATTCCGTGGCAGACGTGAACTCTTCCAGCGGGAGATCCGGCACTCGCCAGGTGCCTACGCAGTGAAGGGTGTTGCGCGCGCGATTGACTTGCCAGATGGCGCCGCACTGCCAGCCCAGTGCGTCGCAGACCGCCTTGAGCATGCGCGGCGCGGCCTCTTCGAGCGTCGTGGATTCAGCCAGCGCCTTCGCGGTTTCGAACAACACCTGTGGTTGCGCGGTCCCCGGGTCGCCGACATCCGTGCCCTGAGCAGGACGCTCGTCCAACTGTTCACCTCACCCGATGACTGGCAGCATTACACTACGTCTTGAAGCCTATCCGGGATTCGGGACGCGAGCTGGTGATCCTCGAATTGTCCGGCCGCGTAGAGGTCGCATGGCTCATTCTGGCGCAGGTCGTCGCATTCTCCTCGTCGATGACGACCGTGGTCTTCGACATGTCCTGTCAGCCCTTCTTCAGGACGCTGGCCACCGGGTCGAGTCGGCCAGTGACGGGCCGGAAGCGCTCGAGATGCTCGGTGAAGGCGCCAGATTCGATCTGGTGCTTCTGGACATCGGGCTTCCGAGCATGAACGGGCTCGACGTACTGGCGCGTGCCCGCGATCTGCCGTCGCCACCGCTGGTCATCGTGATGACGGCTGATGATACGTCGGCAACGGTGGTCGAAGCGGTCAGGCGCCAGGCCTATCGCTACCTGCGGAAGCCGTTCCCACCCAATGAGATCATCGACGTCGTCAACGAGGCCTCCAGGCCGGCAGCGGTGATGCCTATCGAAGTGGTGTCCGCGAAGCCCGAATGGCTCGAGCTGGTCGCGCCGTGCACGCTGGAGACGGCAGATCGCATTCAGTCCTTCGTCATGCACCTCGAAGCCAGCCTGCCCGAGCCGGTGCGCGAAGCGGTGGCTCAAGCGTTCCGTGAACTGCTCACCAACGCCGTCGAATGGGGTGGCAAGCTCGATCCCAGTCGCAAGGTCCGTATCTCGTGCGTGCGGACGAAGCGGCTGCTCCTCTACCGCATTGCCGACCCCGGAGAAGGATTCGATATCGACCGGTTGCGTCATGCGGCGATCATGAATCCCGACGACGACCCGATGCGCCACCTGTCGGTGCGGGAAGAGCAGGGACTTCGACCCGGCGGATTCGGTCTGGCGATGACGCGGTCTCTCGTCGACGATCTCATCTACAACGAGGCACGCAACGAAGTGCTCCTCATCAAGTACCTGGACGAGGGAGGGGACGACCAGCGGAACGAGGGAGAATAAACTAGGGACTCGCCTGTGTTGGTCGTATGGGCAACGTCGAATCGGGTTGGAATCAGCGGATTCTCGCGCCGCCATGTGGCCCGATGGCCTCGACACAGGCGAGGTGTGGAGTAGTTCGTGGGTAAGCGAATGCGAATCGTCGAACGGCGCGTCGGCGATGTGACGATTCTCCAGTTGATAGGACGTCTCGAGCTCGAAGACGGCGACACGATGTTGCGTGACGCCATCAACGCACTGGTGGCTGAGGGGCGCGTCAAGATCGTGCTCGACATGAAAGAGGTGACGCGCCTCGACAGCGCCGGGATCGGTATGCTCGTCAGCAAGTTGCTGACCGCCCGGCGCGGTGATGGCAATCTGAAGCTCCTCAATCCGACCGCCCGCACCGACCGCCTGATGGAAATCACCAAGTTGAACACGATCTTCGAGATCTTCAAGGACGAAGAGGCGGCTGTCCGGAGCTTTGGTGGTCCATCTGCGGCGGCCGTGTGAGCGCCACCAATCTTTGACCCAAACTTGATCGTCTGACGTCGGTCCCGGCGATGTGCCGGGTGCTAGACTTCGCGCATGGCGAGGCCCCTCGTCTGGCGGTGTCTGCTCGTGTGTGCACTCGCCCTCCATGCCGGGTATATCTCGCCCGCATGGTCACAGGCCCTCGACGGTGGCCGCGTATTCCAGGCCTCGTGCGCAAGCTGCCATAGCGGCGCTGCCGACTCGCGCGCTCCCGCTCTCGATTCGCTGCGGGCGCGAACACCGCAGGCGATCATCGACAGCCTGCTCACCGGCGCGATGCGTCCTCAGGGTGCCCGATTGAGCGGCCCCGAGCGCCGGGCAGTCGCCGAGTTCATCACTGGAAAATCGACTGACGGTGACGTGACCGGTGCACGGACCGGGCGCTGCAGTGCCGGCGCACCACTCGAGGATCCGTCGAAGTCTCCGCGCTGGACCGGCTGGAGCCCGTCGACCACGAACACGCGCTTCCAGTCATCGGAGCTTGCGGGTCTCTCACCATCTGATCTGCAGCGGCTGAAGCTGAAATGGGCGTTCGGCTTTCCCGACGCATCGGTGGCCTGGTCGCATCCGACGGTCGCGGGCGGCCGGCTGTTTGTCGGCAGTCAGAACGGCACCGTCTACGCGCTCGATGCGAAGACGGGGTGCATTCACTGGACGTTCAGTGCGTCAGGTGGTGTGCGCACGGCGGTCGCCGTTGCGCCCGCGGGCGGCGCACGGTTGGTCGTCTACTTCGGGGATACGGCCGCCAACGCGTACGCGCTCGATGCCGCAACCGGCCGGCAGTTGTGGATGCGGCGCGTGGACGACCACGCATCGGCGCGCATCACCGGTTCGCCCACTCTCTTCGAGGGCAGGCTGTATGTGCCGGTGGCTTCCTACGAAGAGGCGCAAGGCGCCGACCCGCAGTATCCGTGCTGCACGTTTCGCGGAAGCGTGTCGGCCCTCGATGCCGAAACGGGCGGTGTGGAATGGAAGACGTACATGATCGCGGATGCGCCGCAGCGGCGAGGCACGAGCACGACGGGCGTGCCGCTGTGGGGGCCGGCGGGTGCGGGCATCTGGTCGGCACCGACCGTCGACCCGGCGCGGCGCGCGTTGTACGTCGCGACGGGAAATGCCTACAGCGCGCCGGCGACATCCGCGAGCGACGCGGTCGTGGCGTTGGACCTGACGACCGGTGCGATCCGCTGGACCCGGCAGGTGACCGCGAACGACGTGTACATCTCGAACTGCGGTGCAGGCAATCCCAATTGCCCGGACACGCCCGGACCCGATCATGACTTTGGCAGCCCACCAGTGCTCGCTCGTGCCGGTCGTCGCGATGTGATCGTGATCGGGCAGAAGTCAGGCCTCGCGTTCGCCATGGATCCGGACAAGCAGGGCGAGATCCTGTGGCAGTATCGCGCCGGGCAGGGCGGGGTGCTCGGCGGCATCGAATGGGGCGCGGCGGCCGATGCCGAGCGCGCGTATTTCGCCGTCTCCGACATCACCACGTCGCAACCGGGCGGTCTTCACGCGGTGAACCTGGCGACCGGCACGCGCGCCTGGTTTACGCCGCCACGTCCACCGGCGTGTGGGTCCGGGCGTGGATGCAACGCGGCGCAGTCGGCCGCGGTGACCGCCATTGCGGGCGCCGTATTCTCGGGGTCCAACGACGGTTCGTTGCGTGCGTATTCGACCTCAACCGGCGAACTGCTGTGGGAATTCGATACCAATCGCGATTTCAGCACGATCAACGGCGTTGCCGCCAAGGGCGCTTCGATGATTGGTCCCGGCGCCGTCGTCGCTGGTGGTATGGTGTACGTCAACTCAGGATACGGGGCGTTCGGCGGGAGATCCGGTAACGTGTTACTGGCCTTTGGCCCGGAGTAGCTCTATGAGACCTGACAGGCTTCGAGCGGTTCTCATCCTTGCGCTCCTCGGCATCTGGTGCGCCGGAGCGTTGGCCCCTGGTGGTGATGTCGCCGCACAGGGTCAGGAGTCGCAGCGAGCCGGCGCCGCGGCGGGTGTACCGACGTTCAGTCGGGATGTTGCGCCGATTTTCTACGACAAGTGTGTCAGCTGTCATCGGCCTGGCGAGGTGGCGCCGATGTCGCTCATCACCTACCGCGACGTCCGGCCCTGGGCGAGTGCGATTCGCGAGAAGGTCACGACGCGCGTCATGCCGCCATGGCATGCCGATCGTCAGTACGGGACCTTCCGCAACGATCTGAGCCTCACGCAGCGCGAGATCGACACGATCGCATCATGGGTGGCTGCCGGCGCAAGCGAGGGCAATCCGTCCGATCTTCCCACCTTGCCGAAGTTCCCTGTCGGATGGCAGATTGGTACGCCGGATCAGGTGTTCGAGATGCAGGCCGATTACCAGGTGCCGGCATCGGGCGAGATCGAATACCAGTACTTCGAGGTCCCGACCAATTTCACCGAAGACAAATGGATGCAGGCCGGCGAGGTGCGCGCCGGCGATCGCGCCCACGTCCACCACATCATCGTCTACGTGCGCGAACCGAAGCCGAGCAACCGTCCGACGGTCGTGTCGGTGAGACCGATTCTGTCGCCCGGCCAGGCGCCAGCGCCGCCACCGACGCGAGCCCCGGGAACGACACGGCCGAACGCCCCGGGCGGCGGCGATGCGATGCTGGTCAATTGGGCCGTTGGGGAAGATGCGCCGGTCTACCTGCCCGGGACCGCCAAGCGGATTCCCGCCGGTTCGACGTTGATCTTCCAGGTGCACTACACGACCAACGGCACCCCCGGCCTCGATCGATCGCGCATCGGGTTGATCTTCGCCAAGGAGCCTCCGCGCCAGGAGATCCGGACTGGCATCATCGCCAACCCGCTCTTCGCGATCCCTGCAGGCGAGCCGAATCACCGCGTCGAGGCGGAGGCCACGTTCTCTGAAGACGTCAGAGTCTGGACCATGCACCCGCACATGCACCTGCGCGGGAAGGACATGACGTATACGGCGGTCTACCCGGACGGCCGCAGCCAGATCGTGCTGAACGTGCCGAAGTTCGACTTCGGCTGGCAGACCGACTACTGGCTGGCCGAGCCGCTGACCCTGCCGAAAGGATCGAAACTGCACGTGCGCGCACACTTCGATAACTCCGCGGCCAATCGCAGCAATCCGGATCCGTCAAAGGTCGTGCGCTGGGGTGATCAGACGTGGGAAGAGATGATGATCGGCTTCTTCACGTACACCGTCGAGGGTCAACCGACAAGAAGCTCCTTGCAGTAACTCCGTAACGCAGAATTCAGAATGCAGGATGCAGACACCGCGCACGTCTCCCTCGTGCCGTTTCTGAATTCTGCATTCTGCCTTCAGAATTGCCGCGTCGCTACTTCTGAGCCTCCACCCCGAAGCCGTCAATCTGAATATCCATCCCGTGACCGATGCGGAGACCAACGATGCCATTGGTGTCGACCGCCGTCGCGGGATGATTGGCGACTTCCTTGCCGTTGGCCATGAAGACGACCTTGCCGCCCGCGACCTGGATCGACAGCTCGTTCTTCTGGACGCCGGCCGTGCGACCCGTCACTGCCGGATTGGCGGCCCAGTTGCCGCCGACGTTGCTCGCGTTCGCGCCGTCGCGTTTCCTGACGAGGAACTGGCCGTCTTCACGAATCACGAAGTAGGTGTACTTCTGGCTGTCCTGCTCGAGGTTCGCGCCGCCGATGAACAACCCGTACGCGACCGGATGGCTCGGTGGTTTCGTCACCGTGAAGGTCGCCTTCAGCGTGAAGTTTCCCGACGCCGTCTGCTGCGGATCCCAGAAGATCATGTTCGGGCCGGTCGTCGCGTGCAGACCTCCGGCCATCGCCGTGAACTTCAGTCCGGTCAGCTGCTCCTTCGGATCATCGACGCGCGCCCACCAGCCGGGGACCTCGACGCCGCTACCGGCGACCGGTCTCGGTGGAGGCGGAGGGCCGCCGCCGCGGCCACGCTGCGCATAGCCGATCGCTGCGAACGACAAGGCGAGAATGACGACTGAGGTGAGCCACTTCTGCATGGACCCTCCAAACAGAAAATATGACGTGCTGGACGCAGATCCTACACCGACTTGTCCTCGGGCGAATTCGTCAGATGGCTTGCTTCGGGCATGGACAACGGCACGCGAACATCGACGCGTGTGCCGTGGCCAGGTGAAGACGTGACCTCGATCTGCCCCCGGACGAGGCGCGCCCGCTCGCGCATGCTCACCAGGCCGAGCGTGTCCTTACCCTTGACCGCATCCTGATTGAAGCCGGCGCCATCGTCGCCGACGGTGAGCCTGATGTTGCTGTCCTGGATGCTCAGCGTGACGGTGGCCCGTGATGCACCGCTGTGCTTGACGACGTTCTGCAACGCCTCCTGTGTGATGCGATAGATGCAGAGCGCCGCGTCGCTATCGACGGCGGTGGAGTTACCAGAGATCGCGACGTCGATGGCGAGCTTATGGGCCTCGGTCACGTTGCGGCACAGGCTTCGAATCGATGCATCGAGCCCCAGTGCAGACAGCCGTGCGGGATGGAGCTCGTGGGACAGCCGATGCAGTGCCGCGCCGATTCCTGCCGTCTGCTTCGATAACGCTGCGATCTGCTCATGCACGTCGGGCGATGCGTCCTTCAGCCGGCCGCGCAGGAGCGTCAGCTCGGCGGCGTGGAGCGCCACTCGCTGGGCGAGGTCGTCGTGCAGCTCACGTGACAGGCGAATCCGCTCCTCTTCGTGTGCATGGATCAGGCGCCCGCTCAGCTCCTGGAGTTCCCGTTCGATGTGGTGACGGGCGGTCAGATCGACGAACACACCGATCATCCGCAGCGGCTTGCCGTTCTTCAGCGCCTTGCCCTTGCCCAGCACCCAACGCTCGCTGTCGTCGTAGCCGTGCACGCGAAACTCGGTCTCGTACGACGCGGCGCCTTCCATGGCCTGGGCCATGGTGCGGGACACCCGCTCGCGATCGGCGGCATCGACGCGCCCGAGAAACGACGCGAAGGACGGAGCGTGGCTTCCGTTGGCATCGCCCAGCAGCCGATGTGTCTGCGGCGACCACGTCATCCTTCCGGTCGGGATATCCCAGTCCCAGGTGCCCATGCTTGCCGCCTCGAGTGCCAGCGTCAGTCGCTCCTCGTTGCGTCGCAGTGTCCGTTCGGCATCCTTGCGTTCGCTGACGTCGCGGCAGGTGTAGAGGGTCGTTCCGCGCTTGATCGACACCTTCTTGATGTGGACGAGCAGAGCGCGGTGCGCGCCGTGCTTGGTGGTGATCTCGTGCTCGATGTTTCGAATCTCGCCGCTCGTGGCCAGGAGCTCGCGATCGACCAGCTCCCGCCCGAGCAGATGCGAGATCCGCTCCATGGTCCGGATCTCATCGGGTCCGTACCCGAAGATCAGGTCAGCGTTCGGACAGATGAAGGTGAAGATGCCGTGATCGTCGGTGATGAAGACGGCATCGGACATGTTGAGCAGAGTGACTCGATGCAGTTCTTCTGACTCTCGCAGCGCCTGCGTTGCGAGCTGGTCCTCCATGTCGCTGCCCTCCCGGAAACCTGGCCGGCGCCATTATCGTTGGATGCCGGCTCACAGGCCAGACCTTGGATCGCGCCGGGTCGATAAATCAGGACCCGGCCTACCGGTTGTGCTCGCGAACAGAAGGGAACGCTTTTGTAAGGTGCAACCCCAGCACCACCACCAGGCCGATGGCCAGGATCATGCGCAGGCTCCCGTGCACGCGCGCGCCGATCATGACCTCCGAGATCGACAGCACGAGAAACGCCAGGACGGCCCACACGGTGCCAGCGATGGCGACACGGTCTCGTGAGGCGGCGCGTTTCCATGCGCCCAGCTGGCGCGCGAGGATCGCGTACCAGAAGTAACACCAGGCCAGCAGCCCGATGATCCCGGCTTCGACCATGACATGCAGGTAGGTGTTGTGTGCGTGCCAGCCATTGCCCCGGAAGTTCGGTTCAGCTGTCGATCCGTC
This sequence comes from Vicinamibacteria bacterium, assembly GCA_025924295.1. Taxonomy (GTDB): domain Bacteria; phylum Acidobacteriota; class Vicinamibacteria; order Vicinamibacterales; family UBA2999; genus Gp6-AA40. Next base: position 10,039 of record JAICEG010000014.1, on the reverse strand, counting down.
GACGGAGTAGGCGACCTCGTCATAGGTGCCGAGGCCGGTGCCGGTCACCGGGTGCGATCGGAACAACCGAAGCGATTCGCGCCAGACAGCGAGCCGAAGGTCGACGCCCGGGTTGCGGTCCGGTTCGACGATCGTCGAGAAGACGTAGCGCGACATCTTGTCGCTGCGGGCGACGAGTCCCGTGGCGATCGCAGCGCCCACGACGACGATCACGACCATTCGGCGCCACTGTGCCGGGCTGAACATCCACACGCCGAGCGTCGTCACCGCAAAGACGATCGATCCCATTCGTGAAAAGAGCAGGTAGGTGGCAACCCCGGTCAGCGCCCAGGCAATCCCGTAGAGGACGGCCACGACGCGACGGGGCTCGCTCAGGGTGCGCGCGAGCAGCAGCGGGGCAAAGATGTTGAACACCCACGCCAGCTGAATCTTCCCGGTCCAGGCGTTGTTGAGGATCTGAAACGCGACCACGTTCAGCCCCTCGTCGCGTCGCCAGATGATGACGCGCACCGCCAGCAGGGCAAGCGCAATCGCCAGAGTGGGCCAGAGTGCGCGGCTGACCCGCTCGTCGTCGAGGAACAGCGCGAACATCCAGCACGCGACGACCACACCGGTGACAGTGACGAGCGCGAGCGCGCTGAGCGTGTGAACCTGCGACGCGACCGCAGAGAGCAGGAATGCTCCGAGCAGCACGGCGAGCGGGACCACGACGAAGTGCAGGTGAGGGAGTTTCCCCGACTTCACGCCGCCTCCCGCCAGGAAGCACACCGCTCCAGCAGACAGGAGCACGACGTAGAGCCACTCCCAGGCTAGAAAGGGAAGGGGCGTCGGCCATCTCGACAACCCGACCGTCGAGGAGGGACCATCACCGGTCACCATGAGCATCACGCCGGCGAGAAAAAGCCAGCGCCCGGCACGGGCTGCGGTGCTCACTCTGGAATGTGACCTGTCATCGCATGCATCGGAAGCGAGCGACATCGCTCGCGTCATTTTCCGGCGGGATGCGCGCGAATTATACTGACTCGCTGAGATGACGGGCAAACGCGCGCCGAGTCTGTCGAGGTGACTTCACCTCCCGGTACAGGCTGGGCTGACCGCGCGAGTCGGATCGTACGCGTCCGCGTCACGGCCGCGCGCGTCCTGCTGTGGCGCTGGTGGAGGCAGCCACCCCGTCCGCGCGACGCTGCGACGACGATTCGAGGCGGCTGGCGCGTCCTGCTCGAATCGGGCCCGCGGGGCCTCGTGCGACACATCAATGCGGGCATTCACGACCTGGCGCGTGAAGGTGCTCGCACGCCGGTCAATGTCTGGATCCGCGATCGGCTCGACCGCGCCGCGTATCGCAGATGGATCCGCCAGTTCGATCGGTTGAGCAGCGAAGACCTTCGCGCCCTCGACGAGGCGACGAGCCGCCTGGGGTATCGCCCGCTCCTGTCGCTCGTGATGCCGGTCTACAACACCGACGAGCGCTGGCTGCGCGCGGCGATCGCGTCGGTGGAGAACCAGGTCTACACGAACTGGGAGCTGTGCATCGCGGATGACCATTCACCCGACCCGCGAGTCGGAGCAGTGCTTCGGGAGATCGCATCGCGCGACGCCCGTATCAAGCTCCACTTCCGCGATGTCAACGGCCACATCTCCGTCGCATCGAACAGCGCCCTCGCGCTCGCGTCAGGCGACTTCATCGTCCTCCTGGATCACGACGATGAGCTGCCACGTCACGCGCTGGCGGCGGTCGTCCACGAACTCAACCGGCACCCGGATGCCGACATCATCTACAGCGACGAGGATCGACTGGACGAGGCCGGCCGGCGCTACGCGCCGTACTTCAAGCCGGACTGGAATCCCGAACTCTTCCGCGGTCAGAATCTGATCAGCCACCTGGGGGTGTATCGCACTTCGCTGATCAGGAAGGTCGGCGGATTTCGTGAAGGCTTCGAGGGAAGCCAGGACTACGACCTCGCGCTGCGCGCAGTCGAGCAGACGCAGCCCGATCGTATCCGGCACATTCCGTGCGTCCTCTATCACTGGCGCGCCATACCTGGATCGGCGGCGCTTGGTGTCGAACAGAAGTCATACGCGCACGACGCGGCCCGCCTGGCGGTGCAGGAACACTTCGCGCGGACCGGCGTTCAGGCGACGTGCGAATCGGCGCCGGCAGTGCCATACCACCAACGGATCCGATACCGCCTCCCGGAGCCACGCCCGCACGTCACGATCATCATTCCCACGCGTGATCGCATCGACCTTCTGTCTCGATGCGTGCGCAGCGTCCTCTCGCGTTCCACCTACGGCGCCCTCGACATCATCATCGTGGACAACGGCAGCGTCGAGCCCGATTCGACCCGCTACATGGAGGAGGTGCAACGAGGTGCTTGCGTATCGGTGATGCGCGTCGACGAGCCGTTCAATTTCTCGCGGGTGAACAACCTGGCGGCCGCGCGGGCACGCGGGACGGTCCTCTGCTTTCTGAACAACGACACCGAGGTCATCTCCACTGACTGGCTCGAGGAGATGGTGAGCCTGGCCATGCAAGAGGAGGTCGGCGCGGTCGGCGCGATGCTCTATTACCCGGACGACACCATTCAGCACGCTGGTGTCGTACTCGGACTCGGGGGCATCGCCTCTCACCCGCACCGCGGACTTCGGCGCGGGGCGCCCGGCTACTACGGTCGCGCCGCGCTCACGCAGGCGGCATCAGCCGTGACCGCTGCGTGCATGGTAGTACGGAGGAACGCCTTCGATGCCGTGGGTGGATTCGACGAGACGCTCGCCGTCGCCTACAACGACGTCGACTTCTGCCTTCGTCTCAGGGCGCGCGGTCTGCGCAACGTGTGGACGCCATTTGCGGAGCTCTATCACCACGAGTCGGTCAGCCGCGGCGACGACTCGCAGGGCGCCAGCCGGGAGCGCTTTCTCGCGGAATCCCAATTGATGCGCGATCGGTGGCAGGGGTTGCTCGACGCCGACCCGTACTACAACCCGAACCTGTCGCTCACGCGTGCAGACCTCGCGCTGGCAGCCCCGCCGCGGCACCTCAGGCCGTGGTGGACACTCTCGAACCAAGGGCGCGGAACTAAGAACTAAAAACTAATAACGAAGAACGACGACGTCCGACACACGGCGCTCGCATGAGCGCGTTCTTCATTCTTAGTTCTGCGTTCTGAGTTCGGGCGGTCGTGGTTCAGCCGCCTGTATACTGAGTGCACTCATGGCTCCCTTCAGGAGTCTCCTCGTCCATCGTGAGGCGATCTCCATCTTCGTGAGCCGCGACATCCGCGGACGCTATATCAACTCTGCCCTCGGGTTGTGGTGGGCCGTGATTCAGCCGCTCGCGCTGCTGGCGTTGTACACGTTCGTCTTCTCGCTCGTCCTGAGCAGCCGTCTGGGTGGGAGCGGGAGCACGACCGAGTTCGCCCTCTACTGCTTCTGCGGCTTGCTCCCGTGGCTCGCAGTGTCGGATGCGCTGACACGCTCGTCGTCAGTCCTGATCGAACAGACACCGCTGATCAAGAAGGTCGTGTTTCCGTCGGAGATTCTTCCGATCCATCTGGTGCTGTCGGCGATCGTCGTCGAGATCGTCGGCCTGGCGGTCTTTCTGGTCGTCGTGATGATCGGGGGGCGGTTCCCGGGCTGGAGCCTGCTGACGCTGCCGGTCGTCATGGTGCTGCAGTTCTTCTTCACGGCCGGAGTCGCGTGGCTGCTCGCCACGCTGGCGATCTATCTCCGCGACGTTCGCCAGGTCGTCGGCCTCGGGCTGACCCTGTGGATGTTCCTGACGCCGATTGTCTATCCCGCGTCGCTCGTGCCTGCGCGTTTTCAGTGGCTGCTCGACCTCAATCCGATGACCGCCGTTGTCGACGCGTATCGCGCGGCGCTGCTCGACGATCGATTGCCGGCGCTGGCGCCGCTCGTCGTGTTTGCGGGTGTCGCCCTCGTCGTGTTCGTGTCAGGTCACTGGGTGTTCATGCGCTCGAAGCCGACCTTCGCCGATCTTCTCTGATGGGTTCACTCGCGATCGAGGTCGACCACGTCTCGAAGGCCTATCGGCTCTACCCGACCCCTCGTCATCGTGCCCTCGAGTTGTTCACGTTCGGCTCCAGGAGGTATCACACCGACTTCTGGGCGTTGAGCGACGTGTCGTTACGCCTGCAGTCGGGGGCCACGCTCGGCCTCGTGGGCAACAACGGATCGGGGAAGAGCACGCTGCTGCAGGTGATCGCCGGCATCGTATCGCCGACCAGTGGGCGCGTCGCCGTGAGCGGGCGCATTTCGTCGCTGCTGGAACTGGGCGCCGGTTTCAACCCGGAGTTCTCCGGCCGCGAGAACGTCGAGCTGTACGGCATCGTGATCGGAATGTCGCGCGACGAGACGCAGGCGCGGATGTCGGCGATCGAAGCGTTCGCAGGCATCGGCGAGTTCATCGATCGGCCGGTGAAGTCGTACTCGAGCGGCATGTTCGTGCGGCTGGCGTTTTCGGCGGCGATTCACGTCGACCCCGAGGTCCTGCTGGTCGACGAAGCCCTCGCGGTCGGTGACGTCGTGTTTCAGCATCAATGCATTCACCGCATTCGCGAGATGCAGGCCGCCGGGACCACCATCATTTTCGTCAGCCACGACATGGGGATGGTGCGAGCCATCTGCTCGGAAGCGATTCTGCTCGAGGCAGGGCGGGTGGTGGCGCACGACGACGCGGCGACGGTCGCCAACATCTACCATGCGCGGATCTCAGGCGCCGCTTTGGCGCACTCGGTGCGCGGACCGCGTCCCGAGGGGGTCGATGGCGTCGCCGTGCGGTTTCATGCTGGCGCGGATTTCGAGGAGCGCGTTCGCCTGTTCCGCTACGGCACCGGCGCCGCCCGCATTTGCGACGTCGAGCTGCTCGACATGCAGGGGCGGCAGGTGAACTCGGTCGAGTTCGATGAAGAGGTGATCCTGAGGGTGCACGTGGAATACCACCAGGATGCGCCGGTCAGCATCCTCGGCTTCAGCATCCGGGACAAGACCGGCACCGATATCGTCGGGACCAACACGCACGAGGAGAACGTGCCACTGCCACCGCGCCGCGCGGGGGACAAGGTGGTCGTGGATTTTCGTCAGCGGCTGCCGCTCGCGAAAGGCACGTATAGCGTGACCACGGCGCTGGCCTACGATCGCAGCAAGCCGGACTACTTCGACTGGGTCGACAACGCGCTCGTCCTGACCATCCTGCCGCCGGAATCAGGGAAGATCGTCCACGGAAAGATCGGGCTGCCCGTCGAGATCGCGGTGCACGTGCAATGAAAGACACGCCGGCCGTCGGCCCGGGCGACGATCGTCAGGACGTCGAGGCGAGCCTGCGCGACGAGGTCGAGAGTCTTGCGCGCATTCTCGATCAGCACGAGCGCACCATCGCGTCGCTCCGTCGCGAGGTCGATCTCTACAACCGCTCGATGGGATGGCGCCTGCAGCAGCGGATGATCCCGTTCAGCCGGTCGATGCTCGCCGTTCCGGTGCTCCGGCAGATCTATCGAACCCTCTATCGCGCGGTGGAGATCTGGGTCGACGAGGGCTTCCTGAAGATATTTGCTCGGACCGCAGACAAGTTGACGCTGGCGCTGCGCGGGAAGAACTTTCTCGTCGAGGGGCACGACCGTCGGGCCCCGCCTGTCGAGGCTCAGTACGAGCAATGGATGCGCCAGCTCGGTGCGCCACCCAGTGGGGCGGCCATGCAGGAGCGCATCGCCGGCTTCAGGACCACACCCGTCGTGAGCGTCCTGAGCGTGGTTGACGACCGCAGCACCGCGGAGGTCGCGGCGCTCGTCGCCACACTCGAAGCGCAATCGTACGAACGGTGGGAGCTGTGCATCGCGGTCACGCCGGGCGTTCGCGCAGCCGGGGCTCTTCAGTCGACACCCCGCGTTCGTATCACCGAGGGTGCCGCACCGCTGTGGTCCGATGCCTTCCGCCTGGCCACGGGTGACTACGTCGCGTTCGTGGAGCCGGGTGACGAGCTCGCACCCGAGGCGCTGTTCGAGCTGATCGCGCGGTTGCAGTCGGATCCCGATCTCGACGTGGTGTACTCGGACGAGGACTCGATCGATCGCGACGGGCGACGTGAAGAGCCGATGTTCAAGCCTGACTGGAATCCCGATCTGCTGTTGTCGACGAACTACCTGCAGCGTTTCGGAATCTTCCGGCGGAATCGCGCGGGCGAGGTCGGCGCCTTTGCGGCCGACGCCGGACGCGGTCAGCCGTACGATCTTTCGCTCCGGCTGACAGAGCAGGCTGCACGCGTCGCTCACGTTCCCAGGGTGCTCTATCACACCCGCCGCCGCACGGCGACCGTTGACGATGTCCTGACGCGCCGGACTGCGAACCGCGACGAGTGTCGCGTGCTGGTGGCCGCGCTGGATAGACGGCACACTCCCGGGCGCACGGCGGCGGTGTTCGCGCGCCGGGGGCCGCGCTGTTACGCGACCCGTTTCGATCTGCGCCAACGCCCGCTGGTGTCGATCATCATCCCGACGAAGGACAAGCGGCCGCTGCTCGAGACGACGCTCGAGAGCATCTGGACGCGCACCGACTACGACCGCTACGAGATCATCATCGTCGACAACCAGAGCACGGACGCTGACGCCGTTCGCTACCTGGCGTCACTGGCGCCGCGCTGCCAGGTGCACCAGTGGAGCAAGCCGTTCAACTATTCCGCGCTCAACAACTTTGGTGTTCAGCACTCGCGCGGCGAGCAGTTGCTGTTCCTGAACAACGATGTCGAGGTGATTCGCCCCGATTGGCTCACGGCGATGCTCGAGCACGCGCAGCGCCCCGAGGTGGGCGCGATCGGCGCACGGCTGCTCTACGCAGACGGCCGCATCCAGCACGCCGGCGTGGTGGTCGGCATCAATCGCGTCGCGGCCAACGCCTTCAGAACGTGGCCGGGAGAAGCCACGGGCAGCCTCCGCCTCGCTGACCTCACGCGCAACACCAGCGCGGTGACCGGCGCCTGCATGATGGTGCCGCGCCGGATCTTCGACGAGGTCGGCGGCTTCGATGAAGACCTGCGCGTCGTGCTCAACGACGTCGACCTGTGCCTCAAGATCCGGCAGCGCGGCTATCTCGTGGTGTACACGCCGCACGCGCTGCTGTATCACTACGAAGGATCGAGTCGTGGCCGGCTGCATCCGCCGCCCGATGAGAAGGTGTTCGAAACGCGCTGGAGTGATTTCCTCGATCGGGGCGATCCGTACTACAACGTGAACCTGACGGATAAGCACGACGACTGGCGGATCAAGGTCGATCTTGATGAACGAAAAACGAAGAACTAAAAACGAAGAACGTCGTTCTTCGTTCTTCGTTCTGAGTTCAGAAGCAGGCCGCCCTACGCTGTCTAGGGTTGACCTGAGGTCGATCCCGCGGCATCGATTCCAAACACCAGCAGTTTCGGCAAGAACGGCGTCGCGCTATTGCCGGGACCGGCGTTTCCGAGCGTCACGGTTCCGACGCCGCCCATGAGCGCCACGTACTGCTTGCCGTCCACGCGATACGTGATCGGCGGACCCATCCCGCTGCTGAGGCCGGTCTGGATCTCGAGCAGCTTGGCTCCCTTATCGGCGCTGTATGCCAGCAGCCGTCCGTCGCCGAGGACCTGAAACACCAGGTTACCCGCGGTTGTCATGGCGCCACCGCCGATGCCGCCGCCCCCGGGGTTGCGCCATCGCATCTGTTGCGTGACCGGATCCCACGCGACCAGTGCGCCGCGGCCGCCGGGTCCTTCAATGGGCTTAGGTCCAATAGCCGGCGGAGGCGGACGCACGGGTGTCGGTGCCGGGCGCACCGTGCCGGTCATGCGGCCAGGCTGCGGCTCGTACTTCGGTTCCGCGGCATACGAGAAGCTGTTGTTCGTGGACGTCGGGATGTACACGAGCCCGGTCGTCGGGTTGTAGGCCATCGGCGACCAGTTGTGCGCGCCTCCGCCACCGGGCTGGATGAGGATGGCTTCGGTGCCGTAAAACGCTTCCTCGTTCACGATCGGCCGCCCGGTCTTCTGATCGATGCCCTTTGCCCACGTCACATAGGAAAACGGCTGCGCCGAGATGAACTCTCCCGTGAGCCGATCGATCACGTAGAAGAAGGCGTTCTTGTTCGCCTGCATGATCACCTTGCGGGTCCGCCCGCCGATCGGCAGGTCCGCGAGGATCAGATGCTGCACGCTGTCGAAGTCCCAGTTGTCGCCCGGGACGACCTGGTAGTACCACCTCAACTGGCCGGTATCGACGTCCACGGCGAGGATCGACGCCGCATAGAGGTTGTCCTTGTCCTTCGACGAACGATGATGGAACGTCCATGGCTGCGCGTTGCCCGTGCCGACATAGACGAGTCCGGCCTCCGGATCGAACGCCATGCCGTCCCACACCGCGCCGCCGCCACCGTACTTCCACCACTCCTTGTCGATATCCCACGTGGCGGCCGCCTTCCTCATCGCCTCGTTCTCGAACCCCTTTGAAGGATCTCCGGGAACGGTGTAGAAGCGCCACGCGCGACGTCCGGTCGCTGCGTCGTAGGCGTCGAAGAAGCCGCGGGTCGTACGATCGCCGCCGCTCACACCGATGATCACCTTGCCCCGGGCGATGCGCGGCGCCATCGTGATCGTGAAGTGATCCTGCGGATACGCGACGCGCGCTTCCCACATGGGCCTGCCGGTATTGGCATCGAGGGCGTGCAGTCGCCCATCGATGACAGGGGCGAACACCATGCCGCTGTAGAGCGCGATCCCGCGATTGACGACGCCGCAACAGATCTCAGGTCGCACGGTCGCCTGGTTGACCTGCGGATCCCACCGCCACTTCTCTTTGCCCGTTCGAGCATCGACGGCGAATACGACGCTCCAGTTCGTGATGCCGTAGATGGTGCCGTTGGACACCAGTGGCGTTGCCTCCTGGCCTCCTCCGCCGGACCCGACGTCGTACGACCAGGCGAGACTCAGTCGCGACACGTTGCTCGCATTGATCTCGGTGAGCGGACTGAAACGTGTCTCCGCCTGGTTGATGCCGTACGTCAACCAGTCATCACCGGTTCGCCCCGCTCTCGTCAGCGCCGCATCATCGATGCGCGCGGCCTGCTGCCCCGAGCTGACGGCGACGAACAGAATCACGAAGACCGGGCACGCCAACCAGAGAGCCTTCATGTGCTTGCCTCACTCAAGAACCGCCAACTGTCAACTCCCGATTCCCAAACGCCAACTCCCAATGAACAAGAGGCTACTTGGGAGTTGGGAGTTGGACGTCGGGGGTGAATGCCTCGTCATTTTTGTGCCGGAGCCCCGGTGTCGTTGGATGCGACCCGGCGCTTGAATCTCCAGCGCCCGTTCTCGCGTACGAGCGTGTCGTCGTAACGGCCTGCCTGCGAGATCAGGGCGCCCTTCTCCGCCGGAACGACGAAGGCCCAGCGCGACCAGGCGGTCGCCGTGTCGCCCTTCACATCGATCACGAAATTGGAGAGCAGGTGGCAGTTCTTTCCCCGATTCGGCCCGGTTCCCATGGCTTTTTCCATGAAAGCCTGGATGGCCGGCGGGCCGCCCCCGATGGTGCCGAACCCGCCAACCCATTCGCCATCCTTGGCGAAGAGGCCAGAGTAGGCCGCGAAGTCACGATTGTCGAGGTGCCGTCCGTAGTCGAGGAGCAGCGCCTGAATCTCTTCCTTGTCTTCGAATTTCTGCAGCCGTGCTGCAAGAGATGCCGCGTCGTTGGGGCGGGATTGCGCCGCGAGGGGCGCCGCGAAGAGGGTCAGCAAGCAACACGCCAAGCAGAGTCGGGTCATAGGCTGCGGAGTGTACCGCCCCGGTGTCTGGTTGCCAAGGGCGGTCTGCATATTGCAGCGGCGCGGGGGTGTGGCCAGACGTGCCGCGCTCATCCTTGCCCTCGCGGGGGCGCTCTTGCCGGCCGCTGATCTGATTGGCAATCCCAGACCAGCCGACGGCGATCCCTTCTCGTTCTTCGAACCCGTTGTCACCGTCACGCCGAGCGAACGACAGCGCATCGACTCCGGGGAAGTCCTCGCG
>JAICEG010000013.1 GCA_025924295.1 Vicinamibacteria bacterium | reverse complement strand
TGGCCAGTGTTGCGGCTGCATCCTTTTCGATGTGGAACCGCAACATCTTCGCGTAGTCCATCTTGTAGACGTGATCTCCCGAGAGGACGATCACGTGCCGAGGAGCTTCGCGTTCGACCGAGTACAAGTTCTGATAGACCGCGTCGGCGGTGCCGAGATACCAGTGCTCTCCCACCCGCTTTTGAGGCGGCAGGATCTCGATGAACTCGCCGAGCTCTTCGGAGACGACGCTCCACCCCATCCGGACATGACGGCTCAGCGAGAGGGACTTGTACTGTGTCGCAATGAAAACGCGCCGGAGGCCGGAATTGATGCAGTTGCTGAGCGTGAAGTCGATGATGCGGTACGGTCCGCCGAAGTAGACCGCGGGCTTGGCCCGATCCTTGGTCAGCGGATACAGACGCTCCCCGGCACCACCGGCAAGCAGGATGACCAGAATATCGTCCAGTTCCATGACGTAGTGCCCGCCCCCTCTCCGGATGGGCGCGCACTCAGTGTGCCGGGAGCCACAGAGGGGGTGGCGATCTTAACACGCAAGTTGTGGCGGGCCGGCTCATTCCAAAGGAATCCCGCCGTTTTCGAGAGCCATCGTGGTTTGACTTGCCGTGACTCCGTGCCTATGATCAGGCGATTCGGATTCTTGGATACCCTGTACAGGGGGCTCTAGCTCTCGGAGGAAGAGAGGCATTCATGCACGTTCGCCGCGCTTTGATACTGACTGTTGCCCTTGGAATTGCATCCAGCGCTGCCTGGCCAGTGCTGGCCCAGCGCAACAACAACAACGACAACCGCAAGCAGCAGCAGCGTCCTCCGCAGGAACAACAGGATGTTCAGGCTCTCGTGACGCTGGTCGATACAGCGTTGATGGCCGATACGGGCGTCCCCGTTCCGACTCCAGGAGCGCAGGCGCCGGCGACCCCTATCACGCCCAAGCCAATGGCCTTTGGTGCCGCGGACAAGAGCGAAGGGGAAATCGCTGTCAAGTGGCAGTCGAATCACTTTGTTAAGGGACAGAGCGGTGACACCTATGTCCCGTTCACGGTTGCTGTCGACAAGGCTCAACTGGGGAAGGGTGCCGCCCTCTACGTCCGTATCGTGGACGCCGAGCAGGCCGCCGGATTCGGTACGGCGATGGCGGCCATGGTGTCGCCACCGAAAGACGGCAAACCGGCGGCGCCGCCGAGACCGACGTTCGCGTGGGATAGCGTCCACTTCATTGAGATTCCCGATGGCGGTCTGGTGTCGCGCGCGGTGCAGTTGAAGCCGGGACAGTACGTGGCCTTCATCGCTGTGAAGGAGAAGTCGCCTGCACCCGCGGGGAATCAGCGCAATAACGATCGGAATCGGAACAACAACAACAATGCTGCTCCGGCGGCGCCTGCCGGTCCGGTCGGTCTGTTGCGGCACGAGATCACGATTCCCGACTACAACGTCGCCGACCTGCGGACCAGTTCAGTGATCGTCGCGCAATCGGTCGAGCCGTTGCAGGCTGCATTGCCTGCCGACCAGCAGGAATCCAATCCCTACGTGTTCGGGCCGATGAAGATTGTGCCGTCGCTCGACGGCAGGTTCGCCAAGAGCGGCGAGCTGAGCGTGATCTTCTGGATCTACAACGCGAAGGAAGCGGCGTCGGGTAAGCCCGATGTCGTCGTCGACTACAGCTTCCATCAGCGGCTGGCCGAAGGGGAGAAGTACTTCAACAAGACCGCGCCGCAGCCGCTCAATGCGGAAACACTGCCACCACAGTTCAGTATCGCTGCCGGCCATCAGTTGCCCGGTAGTCTCGTGATTCCGCTCGCAAGTTTTCCGGCGGGAGACTATCGGCTCGAGATCAAGGTCACCGACAAGCCCTCGGGGAATCAGCTGACGCAGAACGTGAACTTTACTGTTCTCCCGGTGTAAGGCCGCCGGATGGTAGCCGGCGGTAAACGACCGGCCGACGACGGCCGTGAGAAGGGCTCAACAATGATGCGGATTCGATCCTGGTCATGTATCGGGGTCATCGTGTGGGTCGGGGTCGCGGCCACACCCGCACGCGCGCAAGTCGTTGCCCTGCCGCAGCTGGCTCTCACCTCGGAACTCAAAGCGTCGAAGACGACGGCTCCAATCAAGCCTTCGGAGTTGAAAGGAGTCGTCACCGACGAAGCCGGAAAGCCGTTGGCCGGCGCCGTCGTCTCGGCGCTTGGATCAACCTCGGCGTTCGCAGTTTCGAACGAGGAAGGTCAATTCACCTTCCGCAGCCTGGCCCCCGGACCGTACTTGATTCGGGCGCATCTGCAGAATTACTTACCGTCGCGAGGTCGCGTCGTTCAGGTCAGCGCTGCCGGCCGGACGACCTCGACGATCGAGTTGACTCGTCGCCCGAGCGATTCCACCGATCCTTCCGTGCTCGCTGCTGGCGTGGGGATCGCGAGCCAACCGGCTGCCGCCACCGGCGACGACACGGAACAGCATGAACATGATGAGGTCGCGTGGCGCCTTCGTCGCCTGAAGCGCAGCGTCCTCAAGGATGCCGAAGCTTCTATCGCTGAGCTCGATGACGATTCGGTGCTGGGTGACTCGCTCACGTCGGTCGGTCGAGCGTTTGGCGATTCGGCGCGGATAGCGACGTCGCTGTTTTCCGATCTGTCTCTTACTGGCCAGTTCAACCTGCTGACGTCGACATCCTTCGACCGACCGCAGGATCTGTTCTCTCTCGACGGGCCTACTCCGCGCGGTGTCGCATATCTCGCGATCGCCGCGCCCGGCACGAGCGGCGACTGGACGATGCGCGGGTCGATGACGCAAGGCGAGCTGGCGTCGTGGATCCTTGCCGGGTCGTACGTGCGCCACCAGCCGGCGACACACGCTTACGAAGCCGGTGTCTCGTACTCGATGCAGCGATATATCGGCGGCAACGGCGAAGCACTGGCCGCGATGCGGGATGGCAGTCGTAACGTCGGCGCCATGTACGCGATGGACAACTGGAGGGTCACTCCCACGCTCCAGATCGGCTACGGCGCGAAGTACGCCAGATACGACTACCTCGAGGATCGTGGCCTGATCAGCCCGCGCGCCACTGTGACGCTGCAACCCGACCCCAACGACACGCTCAAGGTTCGGGCCAGTGTGATGCATCGCGAGGTCGCGCCGGGCGCCGAGGAGTTCATCCCGCCGTCGATGGGTCTGTGGTTGCCGCCGGAGAGGACGTTTTCTCAGATATCGCACGCGGGCTTCATGCCCGAACGCCACGATCAAGTTGAGATTGCTGTCGACCGCCAGTGGTCGAACCACGTGATCGTGGGGTTCCGCGCATTTACCGAACAGGTCGAGGATCAGGTCGTCACGATCTTCGGCATGGCCATCGGAGACAAGCCGTCCGAAGTCGGTCACTACCAGGTGGGTTCGGCGGGCGACTTCTCCGCGCATGGGTGGGGAGTCACGTTCTCGCGCACTGTAGGCGAACGACTCCGGGCGACGGTGGATTACACGCAGGCCCAGACCACATGGCGCGGAAGCTCGTCGGACGCGGACATTCTCGCCATGGTCGTCCCGTCCGTGCGACGGAGCGAGGAGCGTATTCACGACGTGACGGCGACTGTCGAGAGCGTCCTGGCACCGACTGACACGCGTCTCTTCGTGGTTTACAAGGTGAACTCTGCATACGCGGCGTCCGGGTTCGGCGATACGTCGCCGACCGCGGGAGTGCGCTTCGACGTTCAGGTCAATCAGGCACTGCCGTTCATGAACTTCACCAGCGCGCATTGGGAGATGCTCGTCGCCGTGAGCAATCTCTTCAAGGAAGCGTTGTACGAGAATTCGGTGTACGACGAACTGATGGTCGTGCGGCCACCAAAGCGGGTTCTGGGAGGTGTGACCGTCAGGTTCTGAGTGAACGGAGGTAGCTGGGCAGACAACCCAGCTGCAAACCCGAGCAGGGGAGCGATGCTCCCCATTTTTTGGCGCTGTTTTGGACTCCATTAAGTTGGATGGGACGTTCTAGTCATTGGATTTCGATTCGCTTCCCGGCGACGTGGAGCCGGTGGTCGCGACCTGCCTTGCCAGTTGTCGTCGTGGCGGCATTGTTGTGTCTTGGCATCGCGAACGTCACCGCCCGCGCGACCTGGCAGGAAGTCGAAGACGGCGTGCTGTGGTCGTCGAGTCCGGATGGTGCGATCGTCGAAGAAGTCGCCAACGGAAGTCCGGCCGATCGCGTGGGTCTGTCGCGCGGCGATCTGTTGCTGGCCATCGATGACCGGCCGATTCAAAGTGCGTCCGACGTCCTCGACGTTCTGCACCAAGCAGGTACCGATCAGAGAACGCTCCGCTACACGGTTCTTCGACTCGGCACGCGTGAGGTGCTCGACCTTCGCCTGGCCCCGGTACCCAATGGCCCTGGAGCGCTCTATTTCGTTCTGGCGGCCGTAGGCATCTTCACGTTGCTGGTGGGAGGTGCAGTTCGCCTGCGCCGCCCGCGCGATCCCGCGACCCTGCATTTCTTCTGGCTTGCCGTTGCGTTCTTCGGGGTCTTCACCTTCTCGTTCAGCGGCCGGCTCGATCGGCTCGACTGGGTGTTCTACTGGGCAGACGTCATTTCGATCCTGGCGCTCCCTCCGATGTTTCTGCACTTCACCCAGGTGTTCCCGGAACGCCGGCATCGCTGGAGCCGAGGCCGATTCGGTGCCGTTGCGCTCGTGGCGGTCTATGTGCCTGCGCTGGTGCTGGGGCTGTCGCGCCTCGTCGCGGTCGTGCGCAGTGCCAGCGATCCCGAGTCGTTCGTTCGTTGGATTGCGCTGCTCGATCGGCTCGAATTCCTGTACTTCGCGATCTGCTTCATTGGCGGACTGATTGGCCTGCTGCGCGCCCGCTCGCAAGTCGGCACGTTGACCGCGCGTCGCCAGTTGCGATGGATCGCCTGGGGCACCGGGATCGGAGCAGGCATCTTCGCCGTTGGCTATGCATTGCCGTATGCGCTCGGCGTGGAGCCGTCGCTGCCCATGGAGCTCTCGGCAGTGCCGCTCAGTCTGATTCCGCTCGCGTTTGCTTCTGCGATTGTCCGCTACCGACTGCTCGACATCGAAGTCATCGTCAAGCGTTCGTTCGTGTACATCACGGCGTTTGCAGCGGTCGTCGTGATCTACGCGGTCGTGCTCGAAGCGGTCAGGAGCGTCCTGCTCAGAGACAGCGGATCGAACTCGTGGGTGCTTGCGCTCCTGGCGATTCTTGTCGCTGTTCTTCTGACTCCGCCGATCAAGGACTTCGTCCAGAAACTGTTGGACCGCGCGTTTTATCGCGATCGGTACGACTATCGGCGCGCGCTCGTGGGCTTCGCCCGCGACTTGAACAGTGACCTCGACATCAATCGACTCTCCGAACGCCTGGTGTCGCGCGTGGTCGAGACGCTCCTGGTCGATCGGATGACACTCATGCTGGCGGACGAAGTCGCGCCGCACTTCGGATCGATGCGTTCATCCGGATTTGGCGACGCTCATCCGCCGGCCTTGGCCAAGCGGTCCGCCATCGGGCGCCGGCTGTGCGACGGCTATATCGTCGCGCTCGACGATCCAACCGCCGTCGGTCGCTTTTCGGTCGAGGAGATCGAGTTCTGGCGCGACGCCGGTCTGTACTATTTCGTTCCTTGCGTCGCCACCGACGGCACGATCGCCATTCTTGCCGTCGGACGAAAGGACACCGGCGAACCTCTCAGCAGCGAGGACACCGGTCTGTTGTGGGCTGTGGCCGGTCAGATTGCGACCGCCTTGGAGAACGCTCGGCTCTATCGCCAGCTGCACTTGAAGGCAGTGGAAGTCGATCGCATGCGGGCCTTCAACGAGAATATTCTCGAGTCGCTCGACGACGGGCTGCTGGTCGTCGACTTGAACGATCGAGTCGTGCGCTGGAACCGCGCGCTGGAACGGCTCTACGGCGTATCTCGGGCGACGGCCTCCGGGTGTGTGTTGGGCGACCTCTTCGATCCCGCATTTGTCGAAGCCGTGCGCGCTGCCCGACGCGACACTCCCGAAGGGGCAACCTTGTCACGGGTGCTGCTCGTCGCTCGTGGCGAGCGCGTCGGTGAGACGCTCGTCGTCAACGCCGCGGTCGTGCCGCTGCGAGCGGAGGACGGGCAAGGCATCGCAACAGCCGGAACGATCGTCATCGTCGAGGACGTGACCGCGCGCGTGCAGCTCGAAGAACAACTGCGTCTCTCGGAGAAGATGGCCTCGATCGGTTTGCTGGCGGCAGGCGTCGCGCACGAAGTCAACACGCCGCTTACCGGGATCTCGAGCTTCACGCAGATGCTGCTCGAGGGCGCCGATCCGCAGGACCCGAAGACGCGCCTGCTCGAGAAGATCGAGCGGCAAACGTTCAGGGCCGCGAAGATCGTCAATGGCCTGCTGACGTTGTCGCGTCCGACGTCGAGCGATCGCTCGTCGTTCGATGTCAATGTCGTGATTGCGGACGTGCTCGGCCTGTTGGAGCATCAGTTCGAAACCCACCGCATTCGAGTGCGGCGCGAGTTGAGCGATACGCCGGTTGTTGTGCTGGGACTCGAGCACAAATTGCAGCAGGTGTTCCTGAATCTCTTTCTGAACGCGCGAGACGCCATGCCCAAGGGGGGCTGGCTCTCCATTGCCACGCGTACCGAAGGCAACCGGTCGATCGTCGAGGTGTCCGATACCGGGTCCGGGATTCCCAGCGAGTACCTCGCACGAATCTACGATCCGTTCTTCACGACGAAGGCTATCGGGCAGGGGACGGGGCTCGGTCTGTCGATTACCTACGGCATCGTCCGCGAGCACGAAGGCAGCATCGAGTGTGAGAGCGGACTGGGTCAGGGTACGAGGTTCATTCTGTCGTTTCCCGCCGTGGCAGCCGAGCGATCACCGCTCGCCAGCCAGGGCTTATCGGGCCGGGTGGCTGGACCGGGACAAGGTCTTTAATGCGCCGCAATGGTTCTATTCTGGTCGTCGATGACGAAGAGATCATGCGCGAGATCCTCGACGCGCTTCTGGCGCGCGCGGGTTATCACGTGCGGCTGGCTTCGAGCGCAGAAGAAGGGCTCGAACTGGCGAGATCGTTTCCCTTCGACGCCGCGATCGTAGACGTGATGATGCCGGGCATGGACGGACTCGCCATGCTCGAAGAGCTCAAGAAGCTGGACGATGAACTGCCAGTGCTGATGGTCACGGCCTTCGCGTCAGTGGAGACCGCGATCTCGGCGATGAAGCTTGGCGCCTTCGACTACATCACCAAGCCGTTCAAGAACGATGAGGTGCTCATCGTTGTCCGGAACGCAGTCGAGCGCCGGCAGTTGATGGCAGAGAACACTGCGCTCAGGCAGAACCTGCAGGCGCAGTATCAGAAGTTTGCTGGCATCATCGGGCGAAGCCCCAGGATGAAGCAGGTCTTCGATCTGATCATCCAGGCCGCCCCCAGCCGTTCCACCATCCTGATCACGGGAGAGAGCGGAACCGGTAAGGAACTGGTCGCACGCGCGATTCACTCGAATTCGCCGCGTGCCGATCGCTCGTTCGTGACGGTGAACTCGGGCAACCTTCCACCCGACCTGCTCGAATCCACGCTCTTCGGTCACGTGAAGGGCGCGTTCACGGGCGCCATCTATCCCAAGAAGGGACTCTGCGATCTCGCGGACAAGGGCAGCATCTTCTTCGATGAGATCGGAAACATCCCTCCGGACACACAGGCGAAGCTGCTTCGCGTGATGCAGGAGCGCGAGTTCATGCGACTCGGCGGGATGGAGACGATCAAGGTCGACGTGCGCATCATTGCTGCGACCAACTGCGACCTGCGCACCATGGTTGAGGGGGGGCGCTTCCGCGAGGACCTGTATTATCGGTTGCACGTCATCAACATCTACCTGCCACCGCTTCGCGAGCGCAAAGACGATATTCCGTACCTCGCACAGCACTTCCTCGAGAAATACGGCGCGGAGAACAACAAAGCGACGCTCGATCTCACGGCCGACGCTCTCGATCTGCTGATGGAGTACGACTGGCCGGGAAACGTGCGCGAGCTCGAGAACGTCGTGGAGCGTGCGGTCGTCCTGAGCTCGGGTGCGCACATCGGCCCCGACCTCATTCCGGATCACGTGCGATCGGCGCCGATGTTCCACATCCCGAAGTTCGTGGTCCCACCCGAAGGCATCTCCTTCAAGGACGTGATCACCAACGTCGAGAAACGGTTGATTGAGTCGACGCTGGAAGCCGCGGGCGGTGTCCAGAAGAAGGCCGCCGAGCTACTCAAGATCAAGCCGACGACGCTGAACGAGATGATCAAGCGGTATGAGATCGGCACGAGGCGTCGCAAGAGCACGACGGATGAGAGCGCCTCGCGCTCGAGACCGTTTCCCGCGGCGGAACTGACGAGGGAGTGACCGCTTTACGAAAGACGTCGAACCCGACCGACCAGTCGTTCGAACCGTCCCAGTACGGCATCCCACTGATGGTGATGCTTGATGTAGCGGCGTCCGTTCTCGCCCAGGCGTTCGCGGAGCGCGGGGGTCTGTAGTTCGGCGAGCGCGCCGACGAACTCCTCGCGATTCGAGTAGTACAACCCTGCATTCGCGCGCCGGCAGTGCTCGACAGCCGCCTCGTTGCTGGCATTGGCGAGGACCGGCGTGCCGACGGCGAGACTCTCGAGCAGCGATTGCGACAGGAGATCGTCCGACGCCGGCGCGATCGTGACCGAGGCCGCCTCATATGCGGTCATTCGTTCGCGGTCGGGGAGCACGCCAGCGAGCCGCAGGTACGGCGCCTCGGGTACCGTCATCATCTTCACACCCATCAGCACCAGCCGCATGTCTTCATCGCGGTCGGTTGCGAATGTGTCGAAGTACTCGAGCATCTCCTCGCAGCCGTTGTCCGGCTCGACGCGGCCGCCATAGAGAGCGAAGTTGTCGTACAGGCGATGCCGCCGGCGGAACGGCACACCACGACCCTCGAGGTAGCCCGAGTTCGGTGCGTCCTCGTCTGCCGAGGAGTCGTCCTCCTGGGTAATCACGTCGGCCGGATCCTGCTGGTGTCTCGGATAACTCTGCTGGGGAGGCGGGTCGACGCCGATGCCGATCACCTCTTCGGCCTGCGGAATCGCACCGACGTATGAGTGAACCAGCCGGCGCTCGGAATTCGCAAAGTAGCCGACCGCTCTGGGGGCTGTCAGCACATCGGCCCAGAGATCGAATCGCAACTCTGGCCGTAGCTGCAGATGCGGGAACAACACGCTGCGCTCGGGGGCGATCTCCAGGCCGCTAACCGTCAGTGGCTGCCACAATCCAAAGAACACCAGCGCGTCGTACGATCGATGCTGACGCTTGAGGTGTTCGAACAGCCCGCTGCTCCACGGACCGACATGGCGAAGCCAACTCAGTTCGTCAGGTCGATACCGAGGACCTTCCCGCAGCCGCCGTGAGAGCTCGGCGAATGTCGATCGATCGGGCATCGCACCGACGGCGAACCGCCGAACGAGTGCGCCGCGCACACGGTCCGAACCCTCGGAGTATTCGTGCTTCCACGACGACGAGTCGCGGGCCGTGGTAGTGAGCACATCGACGTCGTGACGTTTGGCGATCTGCTCAGCGAGCAATCGGCACGCGTGCTCAGCGCCATTACTGAACTCGGCCCCGTACCTGGGTGTGATGAAGGCGAACTTCACAGCGCCTGGTCAGGACTGTTCGGGTGGCAGTCGATCGGAGCGTTCGACGGACTCGACCGGACTGACAGGAGAAGGCTCCGGCGCAGCGGGCACATGCTCCACGGGCGACGAGACGACCTGGACGGGTTCTTCGTGATGTGACGGCGCGGGCTCGTCAGGGGCTGGTGCCGGTACCGGCGGTTCGAAGGATGGTGGATCGAAAGACAAGGGAGCTGTCGAGTGCTCGGACGAGGACTCGGGTGCGCTCACATCGTCACTGAAATCATCCGACGCGGCATCTTCGTCGCCGAAGTCATCCCCTTCCGCCGCCTGGTCGACTGCCGCTGCTGCCACGACACCAGGAACCGACGCTCCCGGTCCGAATTCGCGCGGCTGTCCGGACCTGCGTCCTCGCCGCCGCCGCCGTCGCCGTCGGCCACCGTCGGGAGACGCTTCGGACGAAGAGACGTGTTCGCTCGCCGGAGCGTCTTCTCTCGGTGGGGCGGGCGCAGCTGCCGATGACAGCGTGGGCACCTCCACCGGACGCGCGCTGGGTCGTGGGTGTGACTGCGACTGCGACTGATGCTGACTCTGTTCGAAACCGCGCACCCGGCGCTCGTTGAAGTCGACCCTGGCCGTCAGCGACTCCACGCGGTGCGCGAGATGTTGATTGTCGATTTCCACCCGGGCGATGTCAGTCACCAGGCGGCGGAGGATCTCGAAGTGAAGTGCGTTCCACTCGGTCTGCCGGCGTCGCAGCTCCGACTCGCGCGCCGCAGCCTCTTTCACACGGCGGGTCTGCGCGTTCAGTGCTTCGACGATCGCGGCCGGGTTGAAGAACAACTTCAATATCGGATTGAACAGCCGACGAAGGCCTCGGAGGAATCCGTTGTCCGACTCGTAGAGCGCTGATTCGTCGATCGCCTCGGCACCTTCGGGTTCGGCCGGCGTCGTGTCGGCTGGCAAACCCGACGCGCGCCGCAGTTCGTCCATCAACGAGGGCTTGATTGTGCGCGGGTCGAGAATCGCCTCGAGCCGGCGTGCCGCGATCTCCTGGATCTGCTGGGTGGTGAGGTCGATGCCGTGCCGCTCGGAGATCCGCGAACGGATCTCGCGCATGATCTGCTCGATATCGAGTTGATCCCGCCCTGTCTGTTCCGGCTGCTGTTGTGACTGCTGCGGGCGGCGATCGCCGCCGCGCCGGTCGGGGCCGCGCCTGCCACGGTGATAGTGGGGTCGGCGCGAATGCTGTTGATTGTGATCAGGTGGCATCGTCCATCAGCCCTGTTTCGACGTGCGCTCCGGGACGACGGGAGGCGTCCCCGTCACTGTTCAGGGCGAACCAGGTGAGCCGGACCGCGGTTGGCTGGAGCCTCCAACGCAAGCGAACGTGTCGCGTAAGTCCGGTGCGCGAACCTACCAGGTCACTACACGTTGGCCGACGACTGGAAGCTGCGGATCGCGTCAGCCTCGTTGTCGTGGGTTTCGAACACCGTGAGCAGCTTGGTAATGGCCAGCAGATCGGTGATCCGTTTCGTCAGGCTCAGGAGCTTCAGGCTGCCGCCCTGACGGCTGACCGTCGTGAAGGTGCGAACGATTTCTCCCAGGCCGGCGCTGTCGATGTAGGGAACGTCCGCCAGATTCAGGACGAGCTTCTTTCGACCCTGCAACACCAGGCTGTTGATCTTGTCCTTGAGAGCCTCGTCTCCCTCGCCGAGGGTCATCTTGCCCTTGAGGTCCAGGATGGTTACATCACCGGCGGATCGTTCCTCGATCTGCATAGTTCCTCGAATGTACTGCCCGTAGAAAATCGGATTCTAGCACAGACAAACAAGGCCAGACTCGCGTCTGGCCCTGACGAAATCTCGCGACGACTGCCCGGAATTCCAGACGAGTCGGATGACTCTAGACCCCTCCTGCTCCCGCAAATTTCCGTTGCTGGAAGCACTCCTTGCAAAACACCGGGCGACCCTGCGTCGGACGGAAAGGAACCGTGGTTTCCTTCCCGCACGCCGAGCACTGGGTCGTTGTTTCGACCCGGTCCCTTGCCGGTGCTGGACCGGCACTAGCCCGGTTGGCTCGCTTAGCCTTGCACGTCTTGCACCGTTTCGGCTCGTTTTTGAACTGCTTATCTGCGAAAAACAGCTGTTCGCCTGCAGTCCAGATAAACTCGGAGCCGCAGTCCACGCACCTCAAGGATTTGTCTTGGAACTCCATCGGTCGCCACCTCGTGCTCGTCGATCGCGGGACCGCTCGTATTTACTCCGTCTCTCGACGGAGTTTCTTACGGTTCCGCTTACGCGCCAAGGCCTGCTTGGCCCGGCGCTTGTCACCCGGCTTCAAGTAGAAAGAATGCTTCTTGATGTCCTTGATGATGTCTTCCTGCTGAACCTTGCGCTTGAAGCGGCGGAGTGCACTTTCGATCGACTCGCCCTCCTGAATCTTGACTTCAGCCACGCCTAGAACACCCCCTCACCGGCCTGGTGGCTCCCTGTGATCACCAACGAAAAGTGGCGAATATGCTAGGCTATCACAGGCAGGCGCGGATTCTAGGCGCAACACGCCATTACGTCAACGAAATAGTCGTGTGCCGGTCTCCGGTCGTGCGCAAAAAACGTTGACGGGATGGGGCGAACTCATCCAAGCCCGGGTCTGACCGCTCAACCTCCTGTTTCGCAGGCAGTTAGCCTGTTCCACATGAAGATCCTCGTCATCGGCAGCGGCGCGCGAGAGCACGCCCTGGCCTGGAAGCTCTCTCGTGAACGGAACGTCACCGCGGTGTTTTGTTCTCCGGGTAATCCCGGAATCGCCTCGGTCGCCCGATGCCTCGACGCCGATGTAGGCAATCCTGCCGAACTGCTGAAAGTGGCGCGAAGTCAGGCCATCGACCTGACGGTCGTAGGGCCCGAGCTCCCGCTCAGTCGCGGCATCGTGGATGTCTTCACGGCCGATGGGCGCGCGATCGTAGGGCCATCGCAAGCAGCGGCGGCGCTGGAGTCGAGCAAGGCGTTCGCAAAGGACTTCATGGCGCGGCATAAGGTGCCGACTGCCTCCTACCAGGTCTGTGAGTCGGCGACGTCTGCACTGGCGTGGCTCGAGGGCGATCCGTTCGGATACCCGCTGGTGTTGAAGGCGGACGGTCTCGCCGCCGGCAAGGGCGTGGTCATCGTCCCCGATCGGCAGTCGGCAATCGCCACGGTGGAATCGATGATGATCGAGCGCCGGTTTGGCAGCGCCGGCGATCGAATCGTGTTCGAACAGTTTCTGGTGGGTCAGGAAGCGTCGTACTTCGTGCTGACTGACGGCACGTCGTTTATCCCGCTCGGCTCAGCGCAGGACCATAAGCGGATCTTCGATGACGATCAGGGCCCGAATACAGGAGGGATGGGGGCGTTCGCGCCGAGTCCACTCGTGACTGTCGATGTTGAGCGACGGGTGATCGACGAGATCGTGCGGCCGGTACTCGACGGGATGCAGAGTGAGGGGCACCCGTACCGCGGGTTCCTCTATGTCGGGCTGATGCTGACAGCAGATGGTCCAAAAGTCGTCGAGTTCAACGTGCGGCTCGGTGATCCGGAAACGCAGGTCGTGCTGCCAATGCTCGACGAAGAACTGTCGTGGCTGCTTGGAGAGGCAGCGATGGGAGCGCTTCCTTCGAGACGCGCACGAATTCTTCCGGATGCGCACGTGGGAGTCGTGCTCGCTGCCGGCGGCTACCCTGAAGCCGTTGAAACCGGCCGGCCGATTACTGGTGTGGACGCGGCGTCTGCGGTGCCCGGCGCGCTCGTCTTCCACGCGGGGACGAGCAAGCGCGACGGTCAACTCGTCACCTCCGGCGGCCGCGTGCTGACGGTCGTCGGGCGCGGCTCGACGTTCAGCGGAGCGATCGACACTGCGTACCAGGCAGCGGCACACATTCGATTCGAAGGGATGCAGTTCCGTCGCGACATCGGTCGCAAGGCGGTCATAGGACCCCGGGTGTAATTTCCATGGAGTTCGAAGGAAATTACACCCGGGGTCTTAAGTACTCGATCATCACGTTCGGCTGTCGCGTCAATCAGGCGGACTCGCTGGCGATCGCACGGGACCTGCACGCACGTGGCGCAGTTGAAACCACGCCGCAGGACGCGGAGTTCGTCGTTGTCAACACGTGTTCCGTCACGGCGGCGGCGGACCAAGGCGTCCGTCAGACCGTTCGACGGATCGTGCGCGACAACCCCGATGTGCGCGTCGTGGTGACGGGCTGCTACGCCACGCGGCGACCGGACGAAGTCGGTGCTCTTCCGAACGTCGCTCGTGTGATCTCAAATGACGAGAAAGACGATCTCGTCGATCGGATCGCGCCGTGGTTTGGATTGTCGCGTCAGCAAGAGCTGACGACCGCCCATCGTTATGGGAGCGGCGATGGGCCCTGTGGTGAGACACTCGCTCCAGGCTCAGCAGGCCGCACTGCGCTGACGCTTCGCGTTCAGACGGGATGTGATGAGACCTGCAGCTACTGCATCATTCCGACGACACGTGGCGCCGGACGATCCCGTCCATTGGCCACGGTGGTCCGACAGATCGAGGATGCCGTCGCTGCTGGCTATCGCGAGATTGCGATCGCCGGTGTGCACCTTGGATCGTACGGGCGAGACCTCGGTGAGTCCACATCATTGGCCACGCTGGTGCGCGTGCTCGCCGAATGGAAGGCTGACGTGCTTTTTCGGATCAGCTCACTGGAGCCGATGGATTGCACGCCGGAGATCATCGACCTCGTGGCGTCATCACCGGCGCTAGCGCCACATTTCCATCTACCACTTCAGCACGGTTCGGACGAGATGCTGCGAGCGATGCGGCGGCCTTACACAGCCTCTGCGTACGCCGCGTTGATCGAGCGAATCCACGCACGCCTCCCGCATGCATCGATTGGGTCAGATGTGATCGTTGGTTTCCCGGGCGAGTCGTCAGAGCATTTCGCCGAGACCGAGACCCTCCTGGGCGGGCTTCCGCTTACCCATCTGCATGTGTTTCCGTACTCTGACCGTCCCGGGACTGAGGCATCTCGACTCGGCAGGCGCGCTGACGGTGCGGTAGTGCGAGACCGCGGACGTCGCGTTCGCGATATCGGTCATCGCATGGCGAGCGAGTTTCGCCGATCGCAGCAGGGGAGCACTCGCCGGGCACTCACGGTCGACGATGGATGGTCGGCGGTGACGGATAACTACCTGAAGGTCAGACTCGATCGTCAGCGCCCGCGAAACGAGTGGGTAAACGTCGTGATTGACTAGAACAACTCCCAATTCCCAACCACGCGATGAGCTGCAGCCAAGGGATCTTGGGAGTTGGCGTTTGGGAATTGGGAGTCAGTGTAAGAGCAGCGCCATCTGTTGCGCGGCCGACTTCTTTGAGCCGCCTTCCACAATCAGCTGACCGCATGCCGCCCGGATGTCGCGCCCTCTGCTCTTCCTGACCGAGACGGTGAGATGCCGGTCGGCCAGTATCTGGGCGAAACGATCGATGCGTGAGTCTGAAGGCCGCTCGAATGGAATGCCTGGCGCGGCATTGAGAGGTATCAGGTTGACCTTGGCCTTGATGCCCGACAGAAGCTTCGCGAGCCGGCGCGCATCCTCGGGCGTGTCGTTCACCCCATTGAGGAGCACGTACTCGAAGGTGATGCGGCTGCGTCTCTTGAGCGGGAAGCGACGGCAGGCATCGAGAATCGCAGCCAGCGAGTACTTCGCGTTGGGCGGAACCAGCGCCGTTCGCTGTTCCTCGGTCGTCGCATGAAGCGAGATGGCCAGGTTGGGCATCAGCGGCTCACGGGCGAGTCGCTCCAGGCCCGGGACGATCCCGACGGTGGACAAGGTGATCCGCCGCGGCGAGATGGCGAGGCCCTCTTCGGCGTGCAGCATCCGCAACGCCTTCATCGTGTTGTCGTAGTTGTGGAGCGGCTCGCCCATCCCCATCAGCACGATGTTGAAGGGCTGATCGAGTAGCCCGGTGGCAGTGGCGAGTGTGACGACCTGCCCCACGATCTCGCCGGCGGTCAGATGGCGGACGAGGCCCATCTTCCCCGTCAGGCAAAAACCGCAGGACATCGCGCAACCCACCTGCGTGGACACGCAGAAGGTCATGGCGGGGGTGTCGGGGATGAACACGGATTCAATGCGGCGCCGGTCACCGAGCTCTAGAACCAACTTCCGGGTCCCGTCGGTGGACAACTGATCGCTGACGATCTGGGGCCGCCCAACTGTGAATCGCCCTTTGAGCTCGGCGCGAAGCTCCTTCGACAGGTTCGTCATCTGGTCGAAGTCAGCAACGCCATGGCGGTGCATCCAGCGGTACAGCTGCCGTGCGTGGAAGGGCTCGTAGCCGCTTTCCCGCAGAAGACGCTCGAGCTGAGGCGGGTCGAGCTCGCCGATGTCCGAACTGGGGGAGGTCATCTATCTCTCGCGTTTTCTATGAGATGCGAGCAGTCAATTGTAGCACCCGGTTTAAAGTTGCGACGGCCAAGGCGTGCGTGCTATGATGGCGAAGTTCTTCTAATTCCATGTCTGTCAATGACTTGCGGGTGATGCTGCGGGTCTGTTGACGGGCGCGTCTCGGCAACCGCCGCACCCCAAAAATTATCCGGTGTCACAACCAGTGATCGTCCGCGAAGTCCTCCCGAATGGTCTCAGACTCCTCACCGAACGCATGCCACACGTGCGTTCCGTGAGCATCGGGATCTGGCTCGCCCGCGGTTCGCGCCACGAGACCGAGGAGCAGAGCGGCATTGCTCATTTCGTCGAGCACATGCTGTTCAAGGGCACGGCAACCAGGAGCGCGGAAGATATCGCCCAGACGGTCGATTCGATCGGCGGGCAGATGGACGCGTTTACCGCCAAGGAGTACGCAAGCTACTACTTCAAGGTTCTCGACGAGCATCTGCCGCTGGCCGTCGAGGTGCTCGCGGACATCGTGATGAACCCGGCGTTCAGCAGCGATGACATCGGCCGCGAGAAGAAGGTCGTCCTCGAAGAGATCAAGATGGTCGAGGACACGCCCGACGATCTCGTCCATGAGTTGTTCACCGAAAACCTCTGGCCGGGCCACCCGCTCGGGCGGCCGATCCTCGGGACCAAAGATACCGTCGAGGCTCTGACCCAGGACGGTTTGCGGAAGTACTTCACGGAAACCTACTCGGCTCCCAACCTGATCGTCGCAGCCGTCGGCAACATCGAGCACGAGCAGGTTCGGGACCTTGTACAGAAGTCGTTCCAGGGACTCCACTCGCGCACGGAGTCAGTGACCGAGGCTCCGCCGAATGTCGTGCCGACCACGGTCATTCGCAACAAGGATCTCGAGCAGAGTCACGTTTGCCTCGGAACCGGCAGTTATCGTCAGGATCACGACGACCGTTACTCGAGTTACGTGCTGAACACGATACTCGGTGGCTCGATGAGCTCCCGCCTGTTCCAGAATGTTCGCGAGAAGAGGGGATTGGCGTACGCGGTGTTCAGTGGCCTGAGCGCGTATCGCGACGCTGGCTCGATCACCATCTACGCGGGGTGTGCCAACAACGCAGTGGGCGAGTTGATCGACGTGGTCATCGGCGAGCTGCGCCGGCTCAGGGACGAACCGCTGCCGGAATCCGAGTTGCGGCGCGCGAAGGACCATCTCAAGGGCAGCCTGATGCTGAACCTGGAGAGCACCTCGAGCCGGATGTCGCACCTTGCCCGGCAAGAGATCTACTTTGATCGACAGTTTGGCCTCGATGAGACGCTCGAAGGTGTCGAGCGCGTGTCTCCGTCAGAAGTACAGCGGGTCGCGCAGGATCTGTTCAGGGATGCGTCGCTCGCCGCAACGGTACTCGGCGCCGTCAACGGTCTCGAGATACCGCGAGAACGATTGGCGCTTCGGTAGTTTCGTCAGCCTCACGCGGAGGACTTCGTGGTGCGGGCCGTCCTGTAGGGTGATCTCGCTCAGATGATCCGGCGTTACACGCATCCTGAAATGGGTCGCATCTGGAGCGACCAGCGGAAGTACGAAACCTGGCTGCAGGTCGAAGCGGCCGCAGCCGAGGCTATGGCGAAAGCCGGCATCGTTCCGCCCGATGCCGCACGCGATATTCGCGAACGCGGCGCGTTCGACATCGCCCGCATCGAAGAGATCGAAGAAGTCACGCAACACGACGTCATCGCCTTCACGACAGCTGTTGCCGAGCACGTCGGGCCGTCGGCGCGCTGGCTGCATTTCGGCCTGACCTCGTCTGACGTCATCGACACTGCGCAGGCACTGCAGATGCGGGAGGCGTGCGATCTGATCCTCGCCGACCTCGATCGCCTGATGCAGGCTGTTCATACTCGCGCGCTCGAGCATCGGCGCACCCCGATGATCGGCCGTACGCATGGCGTGCACGCCGAGCCGATGACGTTCGGCCTCAAGCTGGCGTTGTGGTACGCGGAGCTCACCCGCGACGTGGCGCGCCTGCGTCGCGCCCGCGACGTCATCGCCGTCGGCAAGCTGTCCGGTGCGGTTGGCACCTTCGCGCATCTCCCACCGTCGATTGAGAACGACGTGTGTCGAACGCTTGGCCTGACGCCCGCTCCAGTCGCGTCGCAGGTCATTCAGCGCGATCGCCACGCCGAGTTGATCGCTGTCCTAGCCATCATTGGCTCTTCTCTGGAAAAGTTTGCGCTCGAGATTCGCGGTCTTCAGAAGACCGAGATCGGCGAAGTGGAGGAGCCGTTCGGCAAGGGCCAAAAGGGATCGTCGGCGATGCCGCACAAGCGAAACCCGATCGGCTGCGAGCAGATCGTGGGACTCGCGCGGCTGCTTCGCGGCCACGTTTCGGCCGCGCTCGAGAACAACGCGTTGTGGCACGAGCGCGACATCTCGCATTCCTCCGTGGAGCGCGTGATTCTGCCCGACAGCTTCATCGCGCTCGACCACATGCTCCGCAGGTTGACTCGTATCGTGTCGGGAATGGTCGTGTACCCCGATCGCATGCGGGAGAATCTCGATCGATCGAGGGGGGTTGTGTTTTCCGGGACGGTGCTGCTTGAACTGGCCCGGCGCGGCGTCTCGCGTGAACAGGCCTACGAATTGGTCCAGCGCAACGCGATGCGTTCGTTTCACGAAAAACGGGACTTCAAGACTCTGCTGCTGACCGATCCCGACGTCACTCGTATCTTGACCCCAACGGAGATCGAGCACGCCTTCGATCTCGACGATCAGTTGAAACATGTGGATGACGTGTTCGGACGTGTGTTCCAGGAGGTAGCTGTCTGATGCAGGCGCGCGTATTTGTGACTCTCAAGCCTTCGGTCTTCGATCCCCAGGGCACCACGGTCGCCGAGGCACTCCATACGCTTGGCTACGCGACGGTGCGCGACGTCCGGCAGGGGAAGTACTTCGAGCTCGAGATCGACGCGACCAGCGCCGATGAGGCGCGCCGTCTCGCAGCGGAAGCCGCCGACAGATTGCTCTCGAATCCGGTTATCGAGAGTTATCGCATCGAGGTGACATCGTGAAGTTTGCTGTTGTCGTTTTCCCGGGATCGAACTGCGACCACGATACGGAGTACGTCGCTCGAACGGTGCTCGGTCAGGACGTGGAGCTCATCTGGCACAAGGACAGCAGCCTCAAGGGCGCAGACGCCGTAATCCTGCCGGGAGGATTTGCTCACGGCGACTATCTGCGAACGGGCGCCATCGCGCGCTTCTCTCCGATCATGCAGGAAGTCTCGAAGTTCGCGGCGGCGGGCGGGCCGGTGCTTGGAATCTGCAACGGCTTCCAGGTGCTGCTCGAGGCGGGTCTGCTGCCGGGCGCGATGCTTCGAAATCGCAGCCTGAAGTTCCGCTGCGAGTTCCTGCACGTCGGAGTCGAGCAGACAGACACACCGTTCACCATGGCGTGCCGGCCTGGTCAGCGTCTGCGGATTCCCATTGCTCATGGCGATGGGAACTACTACGCCGAGCCTGAAGTCGTCGCGCAGCTGGAACGGAATCGCCAGGTTGTTTTTCGCTACGTCTCAGCCTCGGGAGAAGTCAGCGATGAGGCGAACCCGAATGGCTCCGTGAACAATATCGCCGGAATCTGCAACGAGGCGCGCAACGTCGTCGGCCTGATGCCGCATCCGGAGCGTGCATGTGAGCTGGCCGTCGGCAGCGCAGACGGCCTGGCGGTGTTCGAATCAATTTTGAAATGGGGTCGGGAGTCATTTGATGGGGACACCCTGACGATGGCTACGGCGCCCGCTGTCCTCAACAAATGACTCCCGACCCCATTACGGATTCCGTACTTCAGCGACATGGTGTCACGCGCGAGGAGTACGACCGCATCGTCTCGATGCTTGGACGCAACCCGAACCTGACCGAGCTCGGGATCTTTTCCGTCATGTGGTCCGAGCACTGCAGCTACAAGAGCTCGCGTGTCCATTTGAAGACCCTGCCGACGACAGGGTCACGCGTGTTGCAGGGGCCGGGCGAGAACGCCGGCGCGGTTGATATCGGCGACGGTCTCGCGGCCGTCTTCAAGATCGAGTCGCACAACCATCCGTCGTTCATCGAGCCTTATCAGGGGGCTGCAACCGGCGTCGGCGGCATCATTCGCGACATCTTCACGATGGGCGCACGTCCGATTGCGCTCCTCAACTCGCTTCGCTTCGGCCCGCTCGACGATCCTCTTGTCCGCCGGACGATGTCCGGTGTTGTCTCAGGGATCGGGGGCTACGGCAATGCCATCGGCATTCCAACCGTTGGCGGCGAGATCGGTTTCGATCGGAGCTATACAGGCAACCCGCTCGTCAACGTGTTCTGCCTGGGCATCTCCAGGGCAGATGAAATCATCAAGGGCACGGCCTCAGGTGTCGGCAACGCCGTGTATTACGTGGGCGCGAAGACCGGCAGAGACGGTATTCATGGCGCCACGATGGCGTCGGCGGAGTTCGACGATACCTTGAACGAAAAGCGCCCGGCCGTGCAGGTTGGCGACCCGTTCATGGAGAAGCTCCTGCTCGAAGCCTGCCTCGAGGTGATGAAGACCGACGCGCTGGTTGGCATCCAGGACATGGGCGCAGCTGGCCTTACGTGCTCGACCTGCGAGATGGGATCGCGCGGTGGCGCCGGCGTTGAGATCGACGTCGCCCGCGTACCTCAGCGCGAGACCGGCATGACCCCGTACGAGATCATGCTCTCCGAGTCACAGGAGCGCATGCTGCTCGTCGTCAAGAAAGGTCGTGAGGCTGAAGTCGAGCGGATCTTCGACAAGTGGGACCTTCACGCTGTCCACATCGGCGAAGTCACGGCGGACGGTCGTCTCCGGGTCAAAGAGCACGGCAAGGTGGTCGCCGACATTCCCAATCGAGCTTTGACAGACGAGGCCCCAATGTACCGGCGCCCGATGGCGACGCCGGGTTATCTCGAGACCGCACAGAAGCTCGATTTGGCGGCACTCCCGGCTCCGCCGTCGCCACGCGAGGTGTTCAAGCGAATGCTTGCATCGCCGGGCATTGCCAGCAAGCGGTGGGTCTATCGTCAGTACGACCACATGGTTCGCACGAACACGCTGCTGCTCCCCGGCATGGGCACCGCGGTAGTGCGCGTGAAAGAGACACCTCGTGCGCTCGCCATGTCGGTCGATTGCAACGGACGGTTCGTATACCTCGACCCATTCCTCGGAGCGCAACTCGCCGTTGCTGAAGCAGCGCGCAACGTCGCCTGCGCAGGGGGTCTGCCCATCGGCGCCACGAATTGCCTGAACTTCGGCAACCCGGAGAAACCCGAGATCATGTGGCAGTTCGGGCGCGCCGTCGAAGGCATGGGTGCTGCGTGTCGTGCGCTCGACATCCCGATCACCGGTGGCAACGTGAGCCTGTACAACGAGACCGACGGTAGCGGCGTCCTGCCGACGCCGGTCATCGGCGTGGTCGGACTGATCGAAGATGCGACGCGGGTTGTCGGACGCGCGTTTCGGTCCGAAGGCGACGCGGTGGTGCTGCTTGGTGAAACACGCAACGAGCTTGGCGGAAGTGAGTTCCTTCACGTCGTTCACGATCAGATCCGTGGATTGCCGCCGCAGCTCGACCTGGCACAGGAAGCTGCACTCCAGCGAGTGCTGGTCGAGGGTGCCGCGTCCGGGATGATTCGATCGGCGCACGATTGCGCCGAGGGCGGTGTTGCGGTCACGCTCGCCGAGTGCTGCTTCGACACCCAGCTCGGCGTGACTGCGGATCTCGCCGGTGTTGCCGCCGCCGCCGCCAAGTATCGCGAGACGGCAGCGCTCTTTTCCGAGTCCGCCTCACGTGTTGTTGTGTCGGTCGCGCCAGCGCAGGTCGCCGCTCTTACCGCTATGGCGGAGAAGGCGGGAGTGCCGGCCAGGGTCATCGGCCGGGTCGGCGGGAGCCGGATTCAGATCGCTGTGGAAGGAACGCGTGCCATCGACGAGTTGGTGAGTGATGCCGAGCGCATCTGGGCCACGTCGATCGAATCGTGGTTCGCGCAACGTCGGGCTATTGCATGACGTCGTACACTATTTATCGGTTGACTCGCTTGTGTTGGTGGTTGAGCAAAGGTTGTGAGCCTGTAGGAACGGGCGGTTCGACCCGGCCTATGGCATCCTGTGGCAACCACACAAGCGAGCGAGTCGAGTAAGGCAGTGGGCCACCTCTGATGTTCGACAAATTCCGAGAAGAGTGCGGTGTCTTCGGGATCTTCGGTCACGCTGAGGCCAGCAACCTCGCCTACCTCGGCCTGTATGCGCTTCAGCATCGCGGCCAGGAGAGCGCCGGCATTGCCTCATCGGACGGACATGTCGTGCGCCTTTCAAAGGCGATGGGATATGTCAACGAGGTGTTCGATGCGGCAGCTCTGTCCAAGCTGCCGGGGCGGATGGCCGTCGGACACGTCCGCTACTCGACCGCTGGCGAGAGCCGCGCCGCCAATGCGGGGCCCATTCTCGTAGACAGCGTCCACGGCCAACTCGCCGTTGCGCACAACGGAAACATCGTCAACGCTACTGAGCTGCGCGATCGTCTTGTGAGGCTGGGCGCGATCTTTCAGACGACAGTCGACAGTGAGGTCATCGTCCATCTCTTTGCGCGGTCGCGAGAGGACAGTGCAGAGGCTGCCATCATCGACGCCCTGCATCAGGTACGCGGCGCTTATTCCTTCGTGATGATGACGAAGGATCGGCTGATCGGCGCGCGCGACCCGCATGGATTCCGGCCGCTGGCGGTCGGGAGACTTGGCGACGCGTGGGTGATCTGCTCAGAGACGTGCGCCATGGATCTGATTGGCGCCACCTATCTCCGTGACATCGAGCCGGGCGAAGTTGTCGTTATCACCGAACACGGTCTCAAGTCGATCCGGCCGTTCTCGCCGGCGCCGAAGGCGCAGTGCATCTTCGAGCACGTGTATTTCGCGCGGCCGGATAGCTACGTCTTCGGTGAGAGCGTCAACGAGATCCGCACCGAGTTCGGTCGGAAGCTGGCCGAGGAGTCGGCGGTCCCGGCTGACGTGGTTGTGCCTATCCCGGACTCGGGGGTCTGTGCCGCGATCGGTTATTCCGAGGCGTCAGGCGTTCCGATGCGGATGGGGCTGATTCGCAACCACTACGTGGGACGCACGTTCATCGAGCCGCAGCAATCGATTCGACACTTCGGTGTTCGCGTGAAGCTGAACCCCGTCCGAAGCATCCTCGAAGGACAGCGTGTCGTTCTGGTGGACGACTCGATCGTCCGGGGGACGACCAGCCGCAAGATCGTTCGGATGGTGAGAAGTGCCGGTGCGCGTGAAGTGCACATGCGCATCAGTTGCCCGCCGACGGTTTCGCCCTGCTTCTACGGCGTCGATACGCCGCGTCGCTCGGAGTTGATCGCCGCCACCCATTCGCTCGAGGAGATTCGCAAGTACCTGAACGCCGACAGCGTGGCGTATCTGAGCCTGGACGGCTTGACCGGTGCGGTCAAAGGCGGTCGCCAGAGCTACTGCACGTCTTGCTACACGGGTGTGTATCCCGTCGCATTCCCGCGCGACGAAGAGGCGTACCTGCAGTTGGCGCTCAAGCTGAATGGTGATCCTGAGCCGGAGTCGCCCACGATCGTGATTCCCGACTTCGACAAAGATCCGGTCGCCCGCTGAAGCCGATGTTCTGCCTGTGCTGCTGACACTGCTGCTCTTGCTTGTGGGCCTGCTGCCGGAGCCGCGAGCTCAGGCTCAGGCCGGAGCCCCGGCCGCGGACGCCGCTCCGTCCGACCTCAAGCAGAACATTGCGAACCTGTCGTCGCTCGATTTTCCGGTACGGATGCACGCGGCGAGGCTCGTTCGCAGGACCGCCGAGTCCCAGGCGGTGCCCGCTCTCGTGGAAGCCGCGCGACGTCATCCGGACGAGTACGTTCGCTATCGTGCCCTGGTGCTGCTGACCGCGTTCAACGATCGCGGCACGCGCGACCTGATGCGCGAACTGATCCGCGATCGCAACGATCGGGTGCGTGAGGTCGCGTACCGCTGGCTCGAGCGGAATCCTGATCCCCAGCTGACCGCATCGTTGCTGGCGTCTTTGACTACCGAGCAGTCCGAGTTCGTCCGGCCCGCGCTGGTCGCGGCGCTTGCGGCGCTCGCCCCGACCGACATGACGGTTCAACGCGCGATGACGAACGAAGTTCCCCGCGGGCTCGACTTCTTCCGAAGCGCGGTCATCGAGGCGCTCGGGCGCCATCGCGGGGTCTATGCCGTCGAAAGCATCGTTGCGACCAGCCGGTTGGACGGTCCGCTCCAGGACGATGCGTTGCTGGCGCTCGGGCGGATTGGTGGTACGCGCGCGGTTGACGCACTCGGTGAGTTCACGAAGGGGACGCCGGAAGCCGCAGAGATGATCCGTGCCGCCCGATGCCTGGTTGCCGAGAAGTGCGCGGAAAGCATCGCTGCGCTGGTCGCCGCGGCGTCGTCGGAAGAGGGAAGGCCGAGCACGATCGGCGGTGCGATCGATGCGCTCGAGGCGGTCGCGCAGAGTCGGAATGAGGCGGCGCTGTCTGCGCTCATCACGCTGGGCGTGAAGCGAAACGCGTTGCGCGAGCGCGTCGCCGTCTCTGTGGCCAGCGTCGCACTTCGGCAGCCTGACTGGGTGGTGGAGCGGATCGCTGCCGCGGACGCGTCGACTCGCGAGACGATTATCACTATGCTCAAGGACGGATTCGACAGCCTCGACGAAGACTTCAACGAGGAACAGTTCTTTGCCGCCGTGCGAGCAGGCTACTGGCGGGCGGCGGATGGATCCGCGGAGCGGACGCTGGCTGCGACGCTCATTCAGCGACTCGAGTTCTAATCAGGACATCGTTGATGGACTACAAAGCATCCGGTGTCGACATCGACGCTGGCAACGAAGCAGTCCGCCGGATCCGCGGACTGGCGAGGTCCACGTTCACGCCGAACGTGTTGTCGGACATCGGCTCTTTTGGTGGTCTGTTCCGGTTCACGACTGGGAGCTTGCAAGATCCCGTTCTTGTCTCGAGCGCGGACGGCGTGGGGACGAAGCTGAGAGTCGCGTTTCTCGCGGGGAAGCACGATACAGTCGGAGAGGACCTCGTCAACCACTGCGTCAACGACATCCTCGTTCAGGGCGCCGAGCCGCTGTTCTTCCTCGACTACTTCGGCACGGGTCGGCTGTCGCCCGCGGTCGCTGAGTCCGTTGTCACCGGGATGGTGCGCGCCTGTCGTGCGAACCAGTGCGCATTGCTCGGAGGCGAGACCGCGGAGATGCCCGGATTCTACGCCGACGGGGAGTACGACATCGCGGGATTCATCGTCGGTGTTGTCGAGCGCAGTCGTCTCATCACGGGCGTGAACATTGTTCCTGGCGATGTCCTGATTGGTGTTCCCTCGACCGGCCTTCACACCAACGGCTACTCGCTGGCGCGGCGAATCGCGTTCGATCACCTGAAGCTGACGGTGGACAGCTATGTTTCCGACCTGGGCCGAACGATTGGCGAGGCCTTGCTCGAGCCGCATCGTTCGTACTTGTCGCTCGTGCGGCCGCTGCTCGCGACCGGTCTGATCAAGGGGATGGCACACATCACGGGCGGTGGTATTACGGAGAATCTCCCGAGAATCCTTCCCGA
>JAICEG010000012.1 GCA_025924295.1 Vicinamibacteria bacterium | reverse complement strand
CGATCGCGGTGCTCAACGCAGTGAGCGCCGTCTGTGCCGGTGTCTCGGCCTGGGCAAGACGGCTCTCGAGGTCGGCGATATCAACACCGGCGAACTCGCCATCGTTCAGCGTCGCGTCGGTTTCGATTCCGTCGACGGCCAGCACCATGTCCATCCGGCGCAGCGGCCGCGCTTTCTCGATGAGACGACGAAGCAGCCACGCGAACGACTCGAAAGCCACCAGACCGAGCTTCCCACTCTGCGGCGAATCGGCTTGCAGGACGATTGCCTCGTTGTCTGGAACCGCGCCCGGACGGGCGCGTGCCTTGGTAGACAGCACCGCCCCGATGCGCTCCTGCACCTCGCTCTGCCCGCCACCGCGCTGCGCTTCGCTCCCCAGTACCAGCGCCAGCGGCGAGAGGCCGAGCTCGTCGAGCCGCGTCTCGAGCGCAACGCCACTGTCGTTCCAGGCGACGATCTTCTGCGGATCCTCTGAATCGAACGCCGCCGTGAAGATACGCGCGCCGAACACATAGTTCTTCGGGTCACCAATGAGAGCCGCGAGCCAGGCATTGAGCCGGGGCTCGACCAGCGCGGCCAGATCGTCATTGGCCACGCCTGCCCACGGACCGACCGCAGTGCTCTGCATCGCGACGACAACCCGCTGCGTATAGCCGCGTGTGCTGTGAGGCGTATCGATGCCGCGTGTCTCGGGCGGCCGCTGCTGCTTGTCCATCGAGAGCATCGCGGCGCCGGCACCGTCCATGTTGCCGCCGGCAACCTGGAACACGCTCTCCGCGAGCAGCAGATCGGCGACGGAGTCCATCTGGTCGATCAGGTCGTCGATGATCTTCGCGATCAGCGTCTGCTCGGCCGCGGTCAGGGCCGGTGGCTGGACGGACGTTGCGACGTGACCGATGCCTTTCTCGCGGTACTCGGCAATCAGCCGGACGCCGTCGACGACGTTGCGAGCCGAGATCGCCTCCCTGGCCTCCTCACTTTTCTTCTGACCCGCCGGCGCCAGCGGGAATGCCTGACGAAATTCGAGGATGTGCTGCGACAGATCGTTGTCGCGCAACGCGCGCTCGAAGCGGTAACCGAGCAGCGCCGCCATCCACTGCCCGCTAGCCAGCCCCTCGAGCAGCCGCTTCGCACGCTTGACGCGATGCGACCGCAGGTCGATGTTGAACGCACCGTTGGCGGCCTGGCGATTGGCCAGGTGGCCGCTGCGAAGAATGGCCGCCGTTACCGCCTGCTGCAGCGACGGAGCGTGTACGTAGCCGAGGCTGTCGGCGGCTTGATCCGCCGGACGCGCAGAGTCTGGCAGGAGATCTTCGACGACGCCGAAGGCACCGATGTGAAGGCCCTGTGGGGCTTTCTCCCGCATCTCGTCGAGACGCTTCGTCGCCAGCGACGTGATCCATGCGTCGAGACGGTGCGAATAGAGGTCGAGCGTCCCCTTGAACGCCTGTCCCAACTGGCCGGCCGTGCGGTCCTTGAGGAACGCGAGGCTTTCGTTGAACCTGGCGACGTTCTGCAATTGCTCGGGCCAATTGAGGACGACCGTCCCGAGGTGAGCGCCGATGAACCCTTCCACCGTCTGGTTGTTCGTGGTGCCTTCGAGCGTGAGCCCGAGCACCGCGTTGGCATGGCCGACGTCGAACTGATCGCCTACCTGCGTCACGACGTCCACGCCGACGTACTCCGCCGGCCGCATGCGCTGAGCCTGTGCCTTGATCGTGGTGCTGAGATTGGGCCGCGCGACGATGTGATCGCGCAGGATCGTGCGGCCGGAATGAAGCACTTCCTCGTCGGCTGCGAACGCGAGCATTGCCTCGAGCAACGACTCGCCGTTCTCCATCGCGACGAGCTTTCCCCGCACCTGCGACGAGGGCTTGGACAGAACCTCGAGCAGGGTTGCGATGAAATTGCGCGCGAGCGGCTCGTCGCCGTCGAGCTCGCGCTTCGGCTGCGCGGGATCGCGCTGCACCCAGGGGACCGCATCGAGCGACGTCGGCTTCGGCCGAACCGCGCACTCGGCGAGAAACGGCGCCTTCACCGCGAATGGATGCTTGTCGAGCAGGCTCGCCACGAGAAAGTGCGCGAACATCCCCTGGAAGAGCGCGAACGGCTCGATGTCCGGATAGTTCTTGATTGCCGCCGGGCCGGCGACCTGCCAGAACCGTTTGGTCAGCGCCCACGGCTGCATCGCCAGCACCTGGTGCAGGCTCTCGGCACTCGGGTCGCGAAGCGTGGGCACGCTCGGAACCGCCATGTCCCAGTGCGTGCGGAACCACGTGATCGTTTCGAGCAGTTCGCGTTCGAGCGCCGAATTCGCCTTGGGCACGAAGCCGCGCGCCGTGATCGGCAGGATGCCGTATGGCGTGTTGCCGACACGCAACGCGGACAGCGGCCCACCCGGGCGGAGAAAGCGGACCGCAAAGGCCCGCAGCTGATCGATCGAGGCGTCGTCGATGAGCGTCTGCGCGCTGTCGAGCGGATTCCAGAAGAACCGCAGCGTATAGCCGATCGTCGCGTTCCACAGCGCGTTGATCATGTGGCCCGAGGTCGCCCCTTCGAGCAGCGCGGCTCCCGGTGTGATGCCGACGTCGAAGCCAGGGATCGGTTGCCCGTTGGCATCAACCGATGGCTTGGGGATACCAAGCAGCAACTGCAGTCGCGCGCCCGCACTCGCGAGCTCGTCGGCGACCTGGGTGGCCTGTGCTATCGCCAGCGCTGGGTCGAGCGCGTCCACGACATCGGCGCCATTATTCGCGTATCCGGAGCGCTTCGCGGCGGTGTTGTTGGTCGGTGTCCCCTGCGCGACGAACGCGAGGCCATCGCTGTGCAGGTGGTTGTCGAGCAGCGAGCCGACGAGCTCGGCCGCCGACTGCGGCGTCTGCGTCCAGTCGACGCCCAGCACGATCAGCCGCTCGACGCCCTGCCCCAGCTGCGCGTTCTGCAGATCGGCCTGGGTGACGGTGATCGCCATCCCCGCGGCCTCGGCCTTCGCGTAGTCGACCATCCACGCGCGATCGCCGGCAAACGGATCGGTGTTCTGCTCGTCCTCCATCAGCAGCGGATCGAACAGCGGCGATATGGCGAGCTGATCGGATACGACGCTCCCCCACTTCCGGAAGATGCGCTGGCCGGCGCGGAACCCGATGGCAACGAACCGATCGGGCAATGCCTGCGCGAATACTTGCCGAGACTCTGCGGCCGCGACCGGGATCGCTGCCTCGTCGAACTGCGGCGTCTGCGCCGTGCTGATCTCCGCGACGTTTGTCGGGGTGGTCGCCTGCACGACGTACGCGCCACGCGAAGGCCCGAGTGCGCGGGCGATCTGCGTCCATGGCGAGACGGCATCGGCGGGGACGGCAAAGCGGGCCGTCCAGTACATCTTGCCCTCGACCACTTCGCTCGGCAGAAGGCCTTCCTGATGCGCGAACCCATGCACCGCATCGGGATAGATGCGGATCATCAGCTTGGTGGTCGCGTCGTCGTAGCGCGTCTGCACGGCCACCGGGAGAAGCGCGACCGGATGCGTCGTCGCGAGCGACTGCACCATCAGGGCGGGATCGCGTCCGCGAATCAACCGATCGGACAGCGTGGCAATCGAGCGGAGTGACGTGCGCGCCGCTGTCGCAGCGGCTTTCACCCTCTCCGCCCGGCGGGCAACTTGCGCGGCGGCCTGCTGGATTGCGCGTGGATTGGCGCCGCTTCGGCGCATCGCGTCGAGCTTCGCCCTCTCACGGTGGTACTCGGCGCTCGCGACGCGTTCCGCTTCCCGCTGCCCCGCAAGCCGCGTGCGCGCGGCGCCGATCTGATCGAGGTTCAGTTTCAAGGGCGGCATAACGGCAGCTCCTACGTGGCGAGGTCGGCGCCGAGGTAGTACGCGCGGAACGGCTCCTGAATGAGCTTCGTCGCGACATCCGCCGCCGTGGCGTCAGGGGTGAGCGTGGGGAAATTCGCAAACGGCGGGTTCGCCAGCGTGACCAGCGCCGAGACGCTGGTATATCCACCGGCAGCCACCCCGACGTGCGTCCACGAGAGCGCCTTGTAGGCGTTGTAACCGCTGGTCTTCAGTGGACCGTTCGGGTTGTCGCGCAACTCCTGCAGCGCCCACTTCAAGGCTGCGCGCTGCTTCGGCGCGGTGCCCTGCGGTTGCCCAGGTGGAATGACCGGAACATCAAAGCCGAAGCGCGGCTCGCTCATCTGCTCTTCGAGGACGAAACACCACTTCGCCACGTCTTCCTTGTCGATGTCGAAACCGAAGAACGTGATGTCGGGCGGAATGAAACCGGAGAACACCGGCGTCTGGATCGCATCCGCGTTGAGCGGGTTTCCGTTGGCATCCTTCATCAGCTGCGTGGGGTCTTCCTCGGGATCCGCGGCCGGTGTCGTTCGCTTCTTCCACGCGTAGACAGCGGTGTTGGGATACCGGCGCAGCAACTGGCCGCGGACGAGCAAGGCGATGCGATTCGGATCGACCATGTTCTCGTCCGTTCGCTTACCCAGCGGTTGTTTCTTCCACTGGTGCATGGGCTCCATATCGTTGAGGAGAACTTCGACACCGAGCGGAAGGTATTGCTTGCGACCCCAGAATCGCTGAAACGGCGTGCCGCGCAGGTCGGTCGGGAAGCCGCGCCACAGCAGCTCACGATTCATCTCGAAGTTGGCGCCGGCCATGACCGCATCGATGAAGTACTGGTTGACCTGCACGAGCATGATCAGGTCCTGCGGCAGATCATCGACGCCCGGCATGAACGCGTTCTTGTCGTAATCGGCGAGATCACGATAGAACGCGTTGCGCAGGTGCGGCCACGCCATGACGCGATCGAACAGCGTCGGGATCATGAACACGTGTCCGATGGTGGCCTGCTTTGGCAGGAACGCCGACACGTGCGTACTCGCCTTGTCCACCGCGAGCTGCGCTACCGACACGGTTGATGCGAGCCGGGCGGGCAACGTCAGCGCCGGATCGATGCGCGCTTTCAGCACCGTCGACACCTGCGCCAGCGGATAGTCGATCACCTGCACCTCGACGCGCTTGGCAGCAAACGCGTCGGTCCACGTGCCCTGCACTCCGCGCGTGGCGGTGGCAAACCGATTCAGCACTTCGCGGTCCCGAATCGCCGGCGGAATCGTGATGCTGACGACCGCCGGCACTCGTCCCGGTGTGCCGACGTGCTCGAACTCGTAGCTGCGATTCAGCGTGAACGTCTGCACGGGCACGCCAGCCGTCGTTGTGAACGCGTTCGCTGGCAGCGCCGTGAAGAGTCCGCCGGCGTTGAACTCACGCGCCGGCCCGATCTCGACCTTACCGAGTTGTGTGCCGGTGGCCGCGGCGGCCAGCCCGCGCGCGGCACGACCCTTCTCCGTCAGCGAGATGGAGCGGCGCTCGGGGCTGAAGCGCGCCGTCACCTGGTCGACCGTGAACTGGCCGCTACGCGCATCGAGCCGCATCGAATGGACCTGCATCAAGCCGGTGGTCGTGTTCGACTCGATCAGGAACCCCTCGATGCCGCGCTCGCCGAGTCCTTCGACCTGGGTCGCCACGAGCAGCCAGTCGCTCGACTTCACGGTCGGCGA
Organism: Vicinamibacteria bacterium; assembly: GCA_025924295.1. Lineage (GTDB taxonomy): Bacteria > Acidobacteriota > Vicinamibacteria > Vicinamibacterales > UBA2999 > Gp6-AA40. The sequence goes on along the minus strand of JAICEG010000012.1, from coordinate 20,144 downwards.
GTTGGCGGCTAGCGCACCGAAGCGTTCCACGTGCAGGTCGGTGAAAACGCCAAGATGCTGGCCTTCACGAATCTTCAGCTCGGGAACGCCTTTGCTCGCCAACTCCTTCTGCGCGGCGCGCGCGCTCGCCACCGTCTTGGTCACATCCCCGACGGTGAAACGTCCACCACGCAGCCCGATCGACGACAGGTCGAGCGGTGACGTCGAGGGACCCGCGACGTCGACACCATCGAATATCGTGGTGCCGAGGATGCCGTCGGGTGTGAACGCATTGACGGAAAACGCCGCCGGCTTCCGCGTCGCCCGCGACATCGTCATCACGTAGCTGCCCAGCGTGGCGGGGAGCGTGGCGACCTTGCCGCTCAACCGGGCCGCCATGCGCAGCGATCGATTCGCCGGACTCGCCACGCGGCGCATCGCGGTGTCGACGAGCGAGACCGGCATGCTCGAACGCGCGAGCCGCCCTCCGAGCGAGGCGACCTGGCCGTTGATCTTGTAGGTCTGCGCGGCTGTGCCCAGTGCCTCGATGCGCGACAGCGCCGGACCAAACACCTGCACGACGCGTTCGGGCGGCAGCACGTCGTAGTGCTTGCGCTTCAGCGCACCGAGCGCTTCGATCGCAAGGCGTGTGAGGTTGAACTTCATCTCGGCGTCGAGAATCTCGCCGATCTGCTCCCAGCACGCGTCGACGTACTCCTCCTGGTTCTTGCGAACCACTTCTGCGCCGTATCCCGCGGCGCCGCGATAGCGCGGGTTCAGATTGAGGTCGGCCAGCCAGTGCTTGCCGAGTTTTGGCGCCGATGCCGGACCGACGCCCGAGCGGAACGCCTGATGCTGTTGAGCGTGCCAGGCGCCATACATCGGCGGCTTGACCTCGATCCGGCGCCCTTCAGCGTTGGTCGATCCGTTGCCAACCGGATTGGCCACCTGATCCTGCGGTGTGTTGACGATGATCTCGAGGCTCTGGGCCTGAACCGCAGGTGGTGGCGTGCCCGGCGTGTACTTGATGGGCACGAGCGCGCCTTCCATCGTTGTCACGAGACCGGGCGTCGAACCGTTCAACAGGTTATCGACGCCCATCGGGATCGTGCCGACGGCCGCTAACTGTTGCTCGACTGGCGTGCCCTTGTACGAACCGGGTGTACGGAGACGCCGGCAGAGCGACTCGAAGTCACCCTTGGGGCTGGTCGAGAACTCCCAGTGGTAGTAGACCGGCAGCGTGACATCTGTCGCCACGCTCTTGTTCCAGGCCGGGGCGAGTGTGGTCATCGACGGATCGTCCTCGGCGGGAACCAGGCCGAGTCCCCTCCGGCGCCCCGGCTCGAAGGCCGGCACCACGCACGCGACGTAGTCGGTCAGTTCCTTCAGTCGCCGCGGACACACGAGACGAGAGATGTTGCTGTTCGGCTTGTTCTGCAGATCCGACTGGATCTGATTGGCGTCCTCGTTGACCAGTTGCGCGTGCGCCCACGACCAGGAGTCTTTCAGGTCGGGCAATTCGGCAGCGACATCGGCGCCCTTGATCTTGATGGATGGCAGCAGCCCGCCGGGCGCCATGCGCGGGAGGCCCGTCTTGGCAGCCTCCAGGACGATGAGCACCAGCCACGGGCGGAGGCGCTTGTCATCCTGCGCTTTTGCCGGCGTCAACATCCATGGGAAGTCGGGTGGATCGAAGTCGACGATCGCGAAGTAGTTCGGTTCGAAGTTCGTCGCGTGCGGCTTCGGGTCGGTACGAACGACCAGCCTCTGATCGATGCCGATCACATCGCCGGGGCCGTGCAGTCGCATCGGCAGCGGCGTGATGGCAGTGCCATGGTGTGGCGCGGCCAACTGAACGCCGACATGTGCGCTACCGCGGGCGTCGAGCGGTGTCCCGACACCGAGGTTGTCTGGCACATCGAGCGCGACGGCGAGGCCTCGCCGCACCCACGGCAGGAACTGATAGGAGATTGGCATTGTTGCCCCTAGCTCACGACGCTAAAAAGACATCTCGAACGCTTCGACCACTTCGACGCCCTGGCCGGCGGCCAGTGCCGCATCCTGGGCGTGCCAGAACGACTGCGACGCGCGACCGCTGAGCGTGGTGCCCGCCATCGTGCCGTTGCCGGTATCCATGGTCTGGAGTGGTGCTGGATTGACCTTGATCTTGACGTCCTGCTCGGGCCGCCGCAGTGCCTTGTTGCGCAGCGGCGAACGTCCGGCAGCGCCGTTGTCGAGTGCCCAGTTCATTGCACCGGAGGTGAAGAGCCCGAGCGACGCGATGATTGTTGGCGCGACGGGCGTCGAGAGATTGACTTCCTCGTAGTCGAACGGCTCGGGCACGTTCGTGCCGAACGAATAGTCGCGTTGCCCGACCTCGAAGCCTGACTCGAACCGCTCGAAGGACGGCTTGCCGAGCAGGTCGTCCTCCTTCATGTCGATGAACTGTCCGACCGGGAAGTTGTCGTCCAGCTTGCGATCCGCGGGCTTGCTGATCGAACCAAAGGAGAGCATATCGATGGCGATCTCCTTTTCGCCCTCGATCGCGTCGGATCCGAGCTTGTTCAGTTTCTTGGCGAGCGGCATCCGCTTCTGCACGAACTGCAGCAACGAGTTCGGATGCGCGAGCAAGCCCGGAGCGGGTGGCAGCTTGACCAGCGTGACGAAGCCGTCGTTGGCAACCGGCAGCACCGCCGACCAGTTCACCGGCGTGCCGGTTTCGTCGAGGGTCTCCAGCTCCTTCTTCAACTCGTCGACCAGCCGCAGCTTGCGGACCGTGGTCTCGCGATCTTCGCCCCACGTCTCATCGACCTCGAAGTCGAAGTCGGGCAGTGGCCAGGGCGTGTGTATCGTGGCGGTCCCGACGATGTGCCAGCGTCCGGGGCCGGCGAGCATGCCGTAGATGTCGACGCTGGCGAAATCAATCCCGAACACCTCGACACCCGCCCAGATGTGGATGTCGACCTCGAACCGGAACTTCGGGACGATGTAGATGATCGCGTTGAACTCGAAACCGCCCTCGAACGCGGCGATGCCGACGTCGCCCCACACGCGCAGCAAGGATCCGCCCTGTACCGTCGCCGACGTGACCGCGAAGTAGCCCTTGAACTCCATGCCGACGATGCCGATGGAGAACTCGGCGCCGACGCGCTGGAACGGCGAGGGAATGTCGGGTGGGATGTCCGTGAATCGCGGATGGAACCCGCCGGCGCTGATGAGAAAGCTTGGCTTGTCGCCGAAGAGCGCGCGGAACGCGAACTGGCCGGTCAACGAGATGAACAGCACGCGCGAGTCGCGCAGCAGGCCGTCGAGCCAGAACTTCAGCGGGTCGAACACCACGCCGCCCGCGATGTCCATCTGCAGATAGAGCAGGGCGAGCGACTTGTCGACGAGCGGTGGCAGTTGAACGATGACCTGGCCGACGATGACGATCTGGCTCGGCTCGATCAGGACGCCGATGCGCGCCGTGACGAGGCTCGGCGTGCCCCAGCCGAGCTCCAGCATCGGGCCGATGATGAAGCCGCCAACCTTGAACGGGAAGATCGTCCGCAGCTGATTGATGATCTGCGGCGCGTTCGCGATCGGGTTCTGCGGGAACAGGAAACTGTCGAGTGAGCCGGTGGAAAGACCGGAGCTGAGTGCCTGTGTGTTGATCGTGTGCTGGACGCCGAGCAGACCGCCAACGCCTGTGAGCGTGAACCCGAACCCGAGCTGAATCGCCGGCAGCTGCGCGGTGATGATCAGCAGCAGCGACCAGCCGCCTGGGTTCTTCGTCGACAGCAGACCGATCGCCTTGACGCCGATCTGCATCAGCTTGATGTCGAGGATGCCGCCGTACTCGCCGCGATCGGGATCGAACAGCAGGAAGCCGCCGCCCTTGACCACGCCTGCGTCAATGGAGAGGCCTGCTCCTGACGGTGGCTTGAGTCCCCATCCGGCGATGGGCGGGGGCCCGCCACCAAGCAGGTTATTCAGATTGAGCTTCGTCCCCAGGCGATCGATCGAGCCGGCGAACGGACCGATCGCGACCTGGAACGAACCCGCCAGCTCGATGTCGATCTGATTCAGGCCGCCGCTCTTCGTGAGCTCGAAGTAGAGGAACGGGATCTGGACCGGGCTGTTCGGGATCTTCTCGAGTGGAATCGTCGCCTTGAGTCCGGTGCCGTCTCTGAGCCGGAAGCCGGAGGCATCGCCGATCAGCCCGAACGTGAGTGCCACTTCGATCGCGTCGCCGATCACTGCACCGAGCAACGCATCGTCGCCGATTCGAAGTACCAGCTTGCTGTTCTTCAGGTCGAACTCGACGACGGGTCCGGTCTTGTTCAGCCTGATGCCGCCCGTCAACTCGCCGATCGAAAAGTGCGTGCTGTCGGCCGAGCCGAGGACGAGCGGCGTAGCGCTGCCGATGCGGCCGAATGTGATGCCGATGTCGAGGTCGCCCGAGAATTGCGGCATCGGGATCGACGCCGGCAGCGGGGTCAGCGACGGCAGATCGAACGTCGCGCCGAAGCCCGCGCTGGACGAGAACCGGAGGCCGAAGCCGTCGCCTGCGGGGACATCCACTCCCAGCGTACTGGTGAGGCCGGCGAAGAGCTTTGGCTGACCTCCCGTGATCGCGCCGAGCGTGAGATCGAGCTTCTTCGAACCATCCCCGCTACGTGCCAGGGAGAACGACTTCTGCTGCGGCGCCGGAATGCTTGGTAGCGGGATCGACGACGGGATGGCCGGCAGTCCCGCGCCCTCGAACGTCCGATCGAGGATGGTGCCGATGGCAATGACCGCAAGGCCTACGATCATCTGTGCCTGGTCGGCCTGCTCCGTGCTCGGGTTGTTGTTGTTCATCAGCAGCTTGACCAGCAGCAATGCCGGCGGCGCATCGTCGGACTCCTCGGAGTCACCGCTGATGATCAGCAGCAGCTTGGCAATCGAATAGGCGCTCGGGGGTTTTCCCGGGGTTGCGTTCGTGATGCGATCGATCTGCTGGATGACCTTGCTCAGATCGTCGAGCCCGATGTTGCCGGAATTGATGTCGGCAAGGATCTCCCCGAGCACACGCAAGGCGGCGAGCGTCTCGCCCGTGACCATCGCAGCGATCGCCAGCGATTCCGCTTCCGCACGCGTCGCGGAAAACGTCGAGGGATCGATGGTCGCTTCGGTCTTGTCGAGTTGTAGTCCGAGCTTGGTGCGGATGATATCGGTGAGGGTGCCCGAGAGGTCGAAGCCGCCGCCCGAGGGAATCGATGCGTCGAGCTCAGTGACGGCAGTCTGGAACCATCTGAAGGCCCTGAGGAAGACCTTGTCCGAGGTGCCCGCCATTCGTACCTCCGCCGGTTGCATGCCCGCGCATGAGATGCGCGGTCACTGCGACATCGCAACACCTCCGCAACGTTGCGCGATCACAACCGACGAGACGAACGAACACCCGACCCGATGAGTGTTCAGTATTTCGATTGAACGCAATTGGCCGCCGAGGCAGCGCCGATTCTCTTCATGCATCTCTTCTGTGTCCAGCAATTTCAACCACAGATGAGCTGTGTCAGCGCTACAGATGAGTCACAGATGAGACGGCTCGTATGCGAACTGAACTGAGCTATTGCGGAACGTCAACTGGCAATTCACCAGAGGACTTCCCCATGCTTGCGCTCAGCACCACTCGAGTCGCGGTGGTCGGGACCTCGAACTCGACATCTGCGCTCTCGTTCGAGCGCGGCTGGATCGCGACGTTTGGTGCTTCGAGCGGCGCCAGGATCTGATCGCCCGCTGTGAGACGAAAGGTCGCGCCGCTCGAGGGATATTGACCACCGTTGGCGAATCGCACCGCGAACCTCAAGCGGACGATATTGACGAAGCGGCGGCTCACGGCGCGGAGAACCGTCACGCTCACATCACCATCGCGCACGAGTACGTGCGGATCCTGGAGAGCTGACCTCATGATCGCGTGAGCCAGCGAATCCGTGATCTCCGCCTCCTGATCCTCCGGCGGACGCAGCGTCGTTGAGAGATCGAGCGGCAACTCCCCGACGCGATCGCCGTCAAGTATGCGGAGAACGGCGTTCCCCGTTGCCGTAGCCGGGATCGTAAAGGTGACGAAGAAATTTCTCAGGGAACGCCCGGGCACCACCTCGTTCAACCCACCCGTGGGCGCAAGAGTCTGTCCGTTGAGGACCAGCCGGAAACTCGCGTCCCACGCATTGGCATCATGGAGTGTGTAGTTTGCGAACTGGACACGCAGGCGCAGCTCGCTCGTCCCGTTTCCGAGCGGCGTCACGTTCGCTGAGAAGAGCGTGTACAAGAGCCTGTGTGCGACTTCGGCAAGAGGCGGAACCGCGACACCATACGGATTCGTCGGCGTTGGCACGCTGGTCGAAGCCGATGCAGTCGACGAAGCCGTTGAATCAGTCGCAGCAGTCGAGGAATCGCCAGCGCCCGGTGAGTCGTCACGCCCTCGAGTCAGGAACACAATCAGCACACCAAGCGCGACGACCGCCGCAGCAGCCATCAGCCAGCGCGAACTCCATGCGTCGTGTCCGGCGTTCGCCGCTCCGTCGTGTCCCGCTTTGGCTGCTACGTAGTGTCCGGCTTTAGCCGGACCGGCCGTCGTCACATCGGCGATCACACTCGCCAGTCGATCGACGTCATGATCCCAGGCATCGTCACGAAGGTTCATCGCGTGGCGGCGAGCCAGCGCACGAATGTCTTCGGGCAGTGCCTCCGGAGCCGGCATCGTGGCGCCTTCGATGAGCACCGGGATGACGCGCACCTCCGGCCGTGCAAGTGCGCCGGCGATCTCCAGGCGGACGTAATCGTGCGACTGCTCGAGCCGGCGGTGGCCGGCTGCATCGGTCGCGTCCAGCCACTCACGCCCGATGATCGCCAGGAACACGCGGCACTCGCGAAGCCGCGAGCCAATGGCATCCACGAAGTCGAGGCCAGGCTCCAGCGTGTCGATGTCGCGGAAGATCTGATCCTCTCCGAGACGACGTTCCAGAGCCTCGTGCAACCGTCCCGCGTACCCCGCGGCATCGTCACGCCGGTAACTGATGAACGTCGCCGGCATTCAGTTTCCCTGTTCTTCCGCGCGAGCACCGGCGAGGATGTTTGCCAACCCGTAGTTCCCTTCGTGGCAGGCGTATTCCATGACGAAGCCTTCGACGCTCGTCATCGGGACTTCGGCACTCCACGTCCTACGCCATACGGTCGGATCGTCAACCGTGAATCGGTACGTCAGAAGGTTGCTTTCGGTACGCGTGAATCGTTCAGTCAGCCTCAATCGACTGTCCGTCAGCCCGGGTAGCCCGAACGTGCCGGTGCCGTGGTCGGTAAAGTTGTGCGTCTCGACCACGAGCGTATTGCCTTCCCAGCGACCGCGCGAATCGCCGGTCCAGAATCGAAGCGTCGCGCCGACGCGTGGACGACTGTCGAGCGGCACGATGCGCGCATCGTGCACCATCTCGTTGACGATCACCACGTAACCGGGACTCTGAAAGATCTGAACCAGATTGTTGTAGGGCCCCGGCACCATCGGAGGGCCGGAGTTGAAGCCCATGATGCAGCGCTCTGCCAGCGGCAGATCTTCTGCTGCGTACCGACGCTCGCGTGCGTCGTCGCGCGCCCGGGAGATCGCCTGCGCCTGCGGGGTCAACGGAGGGATCCGGCCGTCGGGTGGATCGACGACGAGGGATGTCCGCCGGGTCGGCACCAACCGTCGGCCGTTGGGCTCCCACCACCAGCCCAGGTTGTAAATTCCCGGATCGGAGTCCGCCCGTGGCACGCCGCCGAGCGATCCCGGTGACTGCTCCTCGGTTGAAAGCCGTTGCTCGTTGATTTGTCTTTCCAGCGCCGCCGCCTCGTCCTCCGACAGAAACTCTCGGCCCGCCAACTCTGGCGGACGCTGCAACGGCGTGATGGTGGTGAAGTCCCACGTACCCTGAAGATCCGGATCTCCCCACGGAGTCCTCGCAACCGCTGCCACCGCGCCGGCCTGCGCCTGGGCGATGGCAGGGACATGCACAAGCAAGAGGATCACAACGAGCGATGCGATCCGGTACGCGCCCACGTAATTTCCTCCTCTCCAGAGAGCTTCTGCCCCTCAACCGGCATGTGCAACCACTTGCTCGCCTCTCGACAACGCCGCCGCTTCGCAGAGAAGCCTGACCAGCTGATCGGGATCGAGACTTCGTCTTCCTGTCTCGCGAAACACCGGCACACGCAGCACGGGAATCGCGATGTTCGGCGAGCTCGCGTGAAGACTCGCCTTCGCCTGCTCGAGCGTGCGGAGCAGGAAGTCCTCGTCAGTGGCTTGATTGACGATGATGGTGACCCGCTCGATCGGCACGACGTCCAGCAGCGCACCCAGCTCATATGCGCACCCCGCGTTGGCGGTCGAGAAACCGCGGAGATCCATGAGGACCACGTCGCTTTCCGCCGCCAGTCGGCCAAATACGGTGCGCCAGGCGTGATCGCGACAGATGAAGTCAGTGATGCGGTATCGCCCGTCGGGGTCCGGGTCGGTGTCGAGTCGCGCGAGCGCCCGGGCGATCGACTCATCGCTGTCGAGAAATCGATCGCCGAGACGACGGCGCAGGAAGTCCAGGAACTCGTGCGGCTCGACGGTCGATGACGCGAGATCGGGCCCTGCAATGAGCTGCACGCTGCCCACGTGGCGCCAGAGCGTGGCAAACCGATCGAACAGCTTGCGACTGCGTCGTCCGAGGGCGAACACGCGGAGCACGAGGAGCCGCGGCGCACGAGTTCCGACGGTCGTGCTGCGCCGGACGAGCCAGAACCCCGTGGTCGCCGCGGCCGCGAACACGAGGAAAATGACGAGCCCCGCGATGATCCATCGCGCATCGACGAATGCGAAGGTCGTCGACTGGATACCAGCGAAGGTGAGCCAGAAGGCCGACATGGCCACGGCCTGATCGCTCGTACTCTTGCGTCCGTAGCGGGCCGCGACGGTGCGCAGCGTGAACCAGGCCGTGAGGGGACCGGTAGCCATGACGACAAGAAGGACGCCGAAGAACAGAAACGCGACACCTGTCTCCATCTCTGCACCGTCGGGCGCAGCGGGATTGTCACCCACGAATACGGTCACGGCGAGCAACAGCAGCAGCGTGGCTCCTCCGATCGTGAGCACCGCGCCGATCAGTGGTGCGACCGCATGGATGCGCCGGGCGCGCACGACCATGCTGACGATGGTGGCGCCGACATTGGCCATGAAGATCCCGAAGAGGAACCATCCTGCTGTCGGGACGAGCGTGCCCAAGAAGAACACGACGAGGTAGCCGATGACGATGGCCGCGCGCCAGCGCTTGCGACGGGGCGGATTGAAGAGGAGAGCGCTGAGAACCGCCGGCCATGCAAACGCGACACTGAATGCCAGCCACTCGGGGAATGACAACGTGCCGTACTGCATCCCGAATGCGATCGCCATCAGGCCCGCATACACAAGTCCCGCGGCAACGTACACGGCGGCCGTGGTCTTCCGCGCGCGCAGGAAGCGTTGATAGAGCACATCACCGGCAGAATCAGACCGGGTGTCCCGGTCGATCGACCTGACAGTCAGCGCAACCTGTCCCGGCAGCGTCGTCGCCGGCGGAGGCGCAGCCGCAGTCACAGTCACAGTCGCGCCGCTGCTCTGGCGTTGTGCGGCCATGGCCCGCACGACGGCGCGGCGATACAACCACAGGTACACCTCCGAGATGGCCAGCGTCGCTAAAGGGATCAGCGGGAGGCCAAGCAGCATCCAGGCGGTGATTCCAGAGGGTTCCAGGCTTTGCGCTTCGTTCATGGGCGCCTCATATCGACCCGACGTGACGGCGGCGATTGTCGCATGTCTCGATCGCGCGGGCGGCAAGGTGTGCCACACTTTTCGTGAGGATGTCCGAACAACCGCAGGTCAAGATTCTCGACAAGGCCCTTCGCGTCCTGATGCTCTTCAGTCCCGAGCAGCCGGAGTGGGGTGTCAGCGCCCTCTCGCGCGAGGTCGGGATGTCGAAGAGCACTGTCCACCGCATCCTGCGCGTACTCGAGCAGCATGGGTTCGTCATGCAGAACGCCGACACACGGCGGTTCCGTCTCGGCCTCGCCGGCATCGAGCTGGGACGACGGGCGCAGGCGGGCATGGAGTTGCGGCGGGTGGCGCTGCCAATCATGGAGCAGCTGAGCACCATGAGCGGCGAAACGGTGCTCCTGCAGGTCGTGAGCCCCGAAGGCGATCGCGTCGTCTGCATCGAGCGCGTGCAGCAGCGACGCGGTCTTCGACTGATTCTCGACGTCGGCTCGACGGCGCCGCTCTATGCCGGCTGTTCGTCGAAGGTCCTGCTCGCGTATCTCGAGAAGGAATCGGTGGATACGGTGCTCAAGGGCCGGCTGCGTCCGCTCGCCTCGCACACCACCACGGACGCAGCCCAGATCCGCGCGCAACTCGTCGAGATCCGTCGCAAGGGGTACGCGGTCTCGTTCGAGGAGACCGACGAGGGCGTGGCCGGCGTGTCCTTTCCCGTGCGTGACGCGCGCGATCGCGTGATTGCCAGCCTCACGATCTCCGGTCCCCTCACGCGGGTGAACGCCGCGACGATCGACCACTACACCGGGATCGTCCGCGAGGGCGCGCGCCGCATTGCTGCCGAACTGGGGCATCAGCCGTCACGCAGCGCCCCGCGCGAGTCGATCGAAGCACTCAACGCCGCCAATTAGCGACAATCCCGTCGCTTCATTACCTCTCCGAGACAAATTCCGTACGTCCAGAGGCCTTGACGACCACTGTTCTGCGTGGCACGATCCGTTTCACATACAGGTCATGTGTTCCTGTATATGAAACGTAACCTACACATGCGTTGGGGACACACGTGGCATTCGCCGTTCTGGAACCTGCAACCCTGACCGAGGCTCTCAGTCATCTGGCGCACGAGGGCGATGCCGGCGCTGCCCTCGCCGGCGGGACCGATTTGCTGTTGCGCATCCGCCGTGGCGGACGCAAGTACCGCTCCGTCATCAACCTCAAGTTCGTCCCTGGCCTGACCGGGCTCGCGTGGGACGACCAGCGCGGGCTCACGATGGGCGCGCTGACCACGTTTCGCGCGATCGAGCACGACCCGCATGCGCGCCGGCACTACCACGCGCTCGTCGAAGCCGCGCGCGTCATCGCCGGCGTGCAGCTGCGCAACCTCGCCACGGTCGGCGGCAACATCGGGAATGCGTCTCCCTCGGCCGACAGCGTGCCGCCGCTCGTCGCGCTGGGCGCCACGATCGAGATCGCCTCGACGAGCGGCATGCGTGTCGTACCCGTCGAGTCGTGCATCACGGGGCCGGGCAAGACCGTGCTCGCGCCGGGCGAGATCTTCACCACGATCCACATCCCGGCACCCTCCACACGAAGCGGCAACGCATTCTCGCGGTTCAGTCCGCGGGCGGCGATGGACATCGGCATCGCCAGCGTGGCGGCATCAGTCACCCTCGACACCGACGGCCGCTGCGCGGACTGCCGGATCGCTCTCGGCGCGGTCTCGCCAATTCCTCTTCGCGCAACGGCGTCAGAGGCGGCCCTTCGCGGCGAACGCCTCACGCCGGCACTGGCGGATCTGGCGGGTGAACTGGCAGCGGCAGCGACCAGGCCAATCTCCGACATCCGCGGTTCGGCTTCTTACCGGCGGGCAATCGTGCGCACGCTGACAACCAGGGTGATCCAACAAGCGGCAGCACGGGCCGCAGCGGCAGGTGCGCGATGACACGGCAGTACCTCCTGACGGTCAACGGCAAGACGTCCTTCGTCACGACGACGCCCGACCGATCGCTGCTCGATACGCTGCGTGATGGGCTCGGTCTCACCGGCAGCAAGAAGGGGTGCGACGAGGGCGAATGCGCCTCCTGCACCGTCCTGCTCGACGGCGTCCCGGTGAACTCCTGTCTCGTGCTCGTCGGCGATGCGGCCGGCAAGTCGATCGTGACGATCGAAGGGATCGCCGAGGCAGACAGTCCCCACCCGCTGCAGAAAGCGTTCGTAGACCTCGGCGGCGTGCAGTGCGGCTACTGCACGCCGGGCATGATCGTGAGCGCGTGCGCGTTGCTGCGCGAGCAACCCGATCCCACCGACGAGGACATCAAGTTCTACCTGGCCGGCAACATCTGTCGATGCACCGGCTACAACAAGATCACCGCTGCCGTTCGGTCGGCAGCTGAAACCATGCGGGCGGCAGCCGGTTCCGCGCCGACGCGGAGGACGGCATGATTACGGTCGACACCAAGGCCGCCGAACAAGGACTGATCGGGACGTCGCCGCCGCGGCTCGACGCCTGGGAGAAGGTCACCGGCAGGGTGGTCTATGCCGGCGACATGACGATGCCGGGGATGCTTCACGCGAAGATCCTGTGGAGCGCCCACGCCCATGCGCTGATTCGTTCGATCGATACCAGTGCGGCGCGTGCCCTGCCTGGCGTTCATGCGGTCCTCACCCACGCGGACGTTCCCGGGCCGAACCGCTACGGCGTCGCCGTTCTCGATCAGCGCGTGCTGGCGCAGGACAAGGTGCGCAGCTTCGCCGATGCGGTGGCGATCGTGGCCGCCGACAGCGAGGAGATCGCGCGCGAAGCAGTCGAGCGAATCGTGGTCGAGTACGAACCGCTGCCGGGGGTCTTCACGATCGAAGACGCGCTGGCGCCGGGCGCCCCTCGCGTGAACGACGCCGACAATCTCTTTCAGCACACCACGGTCCGCAAAGGCAATATCGCAGAAGGCTTCGCCCAGGCCGATCTCATCATCGAGCACACCTATCGCACGCACTCGATGGACCACATGCCGATGGAGCCGGAGGCCGGGCTCGCCTACGTCGACAGCATGGGGGTCTTGAACATCCTGACCGCCACGCAGTACCCGTTCCGCGACCGTCGCCAGATTGCGCCGAACGTCGGCCTGGCGATGAACAAGGTCCGCGTCGTCATGACACCGGTGGGCGGCGGCTTCGGGAGAAAAGACGACATCACCACCGAGATTCACGCCGGGTTGCTGGCGCTGAAAACGGGGCGACCGGTGCGCCTGGTCTACACGCGGGAAGAGTCGCTGTTTGCATTGACGAAGCGTCACCCGTTCACGATTCACTACAAGTCGGGTGCGCGCTCGGACGGCCGGCTCACCGCGGTCGAGGCCAGCATCTACGGCGACAGCGGTCCCTACCTCTCGCTCGGGATGTACGTGATCAAGAAGGCCGGCATTCACGCAACCGGGCCGTACTACGTGCCCAATGTGAAGGTCGACACCTACACCGTCACGACCAACAACCTGATCGGCGGCGCCATGCGCGGCTTCGGTGTGCTGCAGATTGCCGTCGCGCACGAGTCACAGATGGACATGCTCGCGCGCGGGCTCGGCATCTCACCGGTCGAATTCCGTCTGATCAACTGCCTCAAGCCCGGACTGACAACGGCAACGGGACAAGTCGTCAACGAAGGCACCGGAATCGGCGCGACGCTGCTGCGCATCCGGGACTACATGTCACAGCACGGTCTGGAGTGGTCCAGATGAAAAAACGTGGATTGGGCGTCGGTTCGATGTTCTACGGGATCGGGTACGGGTTCAACCGTCCCGACATCGGCGCAGCACACGTCGAGGTTGCCGAAGACGGTACGGCAACGCTGTTCACCGGTGTGTGCGATCTCGGTCAGGGCATCCAAACTCTGTTGGCACAGATCGTCGGAACCGAGCTCGGGATGCCGATCAGCGCCATTCGCGTGGTGGATGCGGACACCGGCAGCACACCGGACTCCGGCCCAACTTCGGGAAGCCGCGCCACGTTCGTGCAGGGCCAGGCGGTACGAAACGCCAGCCTCGACGTGAAGGCGCGGCTCTTCGAGATGGCCGGACGAATGATGGGCGTGGCGCCCGACGACCTGGAGGTCGCGGACGGACAGGTCCGCGCCCGGCTCGCACCGGAACGGCACGTGAGTGTCGTCAAGGTCGTCGATGAGATGCACAAGCAGGGCAAGCGCTGCATCGGATGGGGATGGCAGGACATCACAACGAAGGACGTGGACCCATTGACGTCGCAGGGTGACGCGTATCAGACGTTCGGGTGGGCCACACAGCTCGCGGAGGTCGAAGTCGACACGGACACCGGGTTCGTGCAGGTCACGCGGCTGGTTTCTGCGACTGACGCGGGCCGCGCGATCAACCCGGTTGGCGTCGAGGGTCAAGTGCAGGGGGGCGCGGTGATGGGGCTCGGCTACGCGCTGTACGAGCAGCACGTCGTCGAGCAGGGCCGCGCCCGAACGGGATCGCTCGCGTTCTACCTCGTGCCCACGCCGCTCGATGTCCCGGAGATCGAGTGCCTCATCGTCGAGGTGCCCGACCCCAATGGCCCGTACGGCGCCAAGGGCGTGTCCGAGCCGGCGACGATCCCGACGACACCAGCGATCCTGAACGCGATCTACGACGCCGTTGGCGTCCGCGTCCGGACGACGCCAGCAACACCGGAGCGGATCTTCGATCTGCTCCGCGAACAGGACACGCAGTCGGCGACCGTCGAGTCGCCGAGTGTGGGATGACCTCCGAACTGTGGCTGGCACGATGCGAGCCCGTATGAGTTGGGAAGTCGGAGTGATGATTCCGCCACCAAGCTCGTTTACCGAGGTGGACTTCTACATGACCTGGCGCGTGGGTCTGCTGATTCCTTCTCCGAATTCGGTCATGGAGGTCGATTTCTATCGCAGCCTCCCCCATGACACCACGCTGCACACCGCGCGCATGTACATGCCCGACACGAGCGTGGCCAGCGAAGAGCAGATGCTCGACCAGTTCACACTGCCCGCCGCCAGGATGGTCGGCACCGTGATGCCGCACATCGTCGTCTTCGGATCGACCAGTGCGTCCCTGCTCAGGGGCAAGGACTGCGACAAGGAGATCTGCGAGCGCGTGGGCGAGTTGACCGGCGCCGAACCGATCAGCGTCGTCGAATCAGTCAACCAGGCGCTGCGCGATACCCGTGCAACCCGCGTCGCCGTCGTCACGCCCTACAGCGACGACATGAACTGGCGCATCAAGACCAGCATCGAGTCGCAGGGGATCGCGGTCTCCGCGATGCACGGCATGGGGTTGTCCCCGGCGAAAAGTGCAACGGTGACGCCCGAGTCGATCTACTCGTTCGTCCAGTCGCGCATCGGCACGCGCGTCCCTGCCGACGCACTGTTCATCGCGAGCACCGACTATCACGCGATGAGCGCGCTGTCGCTGTTGAAGATCGCATACGACGTTCCGATCGTGACGACGAACCTTGCCACGCTGCAGGCCGTCAAGCGCAAGCTGCACGGGCTGCGAGAACGCGAAATGGCGCCGGCGACCGCGCGCCGGCCCGCGACAACGTGATCGGCGAGGAGCGTGAGCGTGCGTCCCATCGTTATCGACCATGCGCGTAGACGCGCAGCCGTCGAACGCCTTCGCGAGGTGAAGGGCACACTGCCCACGCTGACCGACCTGGCGCAACCCGATCAGTCCAACCCCGGCCCGGATCTGTCGGGCGTCGATCCTGACGCGCCTGATGCGGCCAATCTCTGGCGAGTTCACTGGTACAACGACGCCGCGCGCAGCGCGCGCAGTTCAGTCCCAGGCCACCTGGTGCTGCCGAGCGAGCTGACCGGCGTCGAGGCACCGATCGTCGTCTTGATCGGGCGGCGGTTTCCGATGATCGGCGCCCACAAGGTGCTTGCCGCGTACGGCTGTCTCGTGCCGCGCCTCGTCACCGGCCAGTTCGATCCGGCGCGCGATCGGGCGGTCTGGCCTTCTACGGGCAACTACTGCCGCGGCGGCGTCGCCATATCACGCATCCTCGGATGCCGCGGCGTCGCGGTCCTGCCCGCTGGCATGAGCCGTGAGCGCTTCGACTGGCTGCGCGCCTGGGTCAGCGATCCGGGTGACATCATTCGCACGCCGGGCAGCGAGAGCAACGTCAAGGAAATCTACGATCGCTGCGCGGAACTGGCGCGCGATCCGGACAATGTCATCCTCAACCAGTTCTCGGAGTTCGCCAACTACCTGATCCACTACCACTGCACCGGCCGCGCCTTCGATCGCGTGTTCCGGCACCTGTGGACCGGTCACCGCGGCTACCGGCTCGCGGCCTTCGTCTCGGCGACAGGGTCGGCGGGAACCATCGCCGCTGGCGACTTCCTGAAAACGCTTCACCAGTCGCGCACGGTAGCGGTCGAAGCGCTCGAGTGCCCGACGCTGCTCTGCAATGGATACGGCGAGCACAACATCCAGGGCATCGGCGACAAGCACATCCCGCTCATTCACAACGTGATGAACACCGATGCGGTCGTCGGTGTGTCCGACCGCTCGAGCGACGCGCTCAATCATCTCTTCCACAGCGACGTCGGACGCAGGTATATGACCGGCCGGCGCCGCATCGATCCCGAGTTGGTGCGCGAGTTCGACAGCATCGGCATCTCCGGGCTGGCCAACATCCTGGCGTCGATCAAGCTCGCAAAGCATTTCGACCTGGGCCCGGACGATGTGGTGATGACCGTGGCGACGGACGGCGCCTCACTCTACGACACCGAGCGTCGCGCGTACGAGCAGCGCCGCTACCCGTACGGCTTCGACGAAGTGAATGCCGGCGAGACCTTCGGCCGTCATCTCGACGCGATCGCCGACGATCACGTCCTCGAACTCGGGCACGCCGAGCGCAAGCGCATCTTCAACCTCGGTTACTACACCTGGGTCGAGCAGCAGGGCATCAGCGTCGATGACTTCGATCGACGCCAGGACCAGCGTTTCTGGCAGGGACTCGTCGACACCATCCCGGCATGGGATCGCCTCATCGACGAATTCAACGACGAGGTGGGCCATGCCCCCAGACGCCATGTCTCCTGATCCCGACGGCCCCGTAGTGTCCGGCTTCAGCCGGACCGGTGACGACGTAGTGTCCGGCTTCAGCCGGACCGAGAGGCTGGTACCGTCGTACTCCCAACTTCGTCAGTCACTGGCGCGAAGAGATCGCAGCCTGCGCAGCAAGGTCATGTCGATCGAGGACGCAACCTCACTCGTCCGGGACGGCGACACGGTCGGCATCGGGGGCAGCACGATGTCGCGCACGCCGATGGGGATGATCTGGGCGCTCATTCGCGCCCGCAAATCGCGCCTGTCGTGCATCCGCAGCATCGTCTCGAGCGACGGCGATCTGCTGTTCGGCTCGCGGATCTGCGACCGCATCACGACCAGCTGGTTCAGCCAGGGCATCCTCTGGGGCGTCTCGAAGGTCATGCGCCACCACGTCGAAACCGGCGCGGCGGCCTACGACGAATGGAGTCACATGGCGATCGGCATGCGCTTTCGCGCGGGCGCGATGGGCCTGCCGTTCATGCCGATCCGATCGATGCTGGGCTCCGATGTCCTTCAGCAGCGGCCCGAGGCAATCGAGATGATCTGCCCGTATACGCGGGAAAAGCTCCTGCTCGTCCCGGCCATCAACCCCGACGTGGCCTTGATTCACGTGCAGCGGTGCGACGAGTTCGGCAACGCCCAGATCGACGGCCTGCCGTTCATGGACATCGACCTCGCGATGGCGGCGAACCGCGTGATCCTGACGACCGAGCGCATCGTCTCCAACGACCAGATCCGCCGGGCGCCCGACCACACGAAGATTCCCTTCTTCGCGGTCGATGCCGTCGTCGAGCTGCCGTTCGGTTGCGCACCACACGAGTGCTCCGGCGTCTACGAACCGATGATGCAGCACATGGAGTCGTACGTCGCGCTCGTAAACGGCGACCCGGTCGACGGCATGCGGCAATACCTCGACCAGTTCGTGTTCGGCCCTTCGTCATGGACCGGGTTCCTCGAGCGCATCGGCGTCGATGAACTCGTTCGCGCGTCGCGGGCGGGAAGGTCACTCGACGATGCATAGCGAGGCTCGAGTCACGGCGTCTGAACTGCTCGCCATTCTGAGCGCGCGGCAGTTGCGAGACGGGCAGGTCGTGTTTGCCGGTGTCGGCATCCCGCTGCTGGCCGCCACGCTCGCACAGCGGCTGCGCTGCCCCGGCCTCACGATCCTGTTCGAGGGGGGCGTCATCGGTGCGTTCATCGAGCCTGGCCGCCTGCCGCCGTCGACCAACGATCAGCGCTGCACCGCACGCGCGAACATGGTGCTCGGGAGCGCCGAGGTCCTTCTTCTGCTGCAGCGGGGCTATGTCGACGTCGGCTTCATGGGCGGGGCGCAGATCGATCAGTACGGCAACTTGAACAGTTCGTTCATCGGCGATCCGGCGCGCCCGAAAACACGCTTGCCCGGCACCGGCGGGGGCAACGACATCTCGAGCCTGACGTCGATGATCGTCGCCATGAAGCACGAGAAGCGCCGCTTCGTGGAAAACGTCGATTTCATCACCAGCCCTGGATGGATCCGCGGCCGCAGCTCGCGTTGCGAGAGCGGGCTCGGCATGGGCGGCATGTTTCGCGTCGTGACCGAGCTTGCGGTGTTCGACTTCGATGAGGAGACACGGCGCATGCGCGCCATCGCTCTCAACCCCGGCGTGAGCTGCGAGCAGGTCCAGGCGAACACCGGCTTTCCGCTCGTGTTCGCGTCCGATCTCGGGGAGACCGAGGCGCCGAGCGCGGA
Source organism: Vicinamibacteria bacterium (assembly GCA_025924295.1). Taxonomy (GTDB): domain Bacteria; phylum Acidobacteriota; class Vicinamibacteria; order Vicinamibacterales; family UBA2999; genus Gp6-AA40. The sequence goes on along the minus strand of JAICEG010000012.1, from coordinate 1,564 downwards.
TGAACTGGCGATGCTGCGGCATCTCGATCCGGATCGGAAGTACACGGCATGAGCGGCGGGAGGGAACGGAGATTGCGGAGGGCACGGTTCGCCGCGGAGACACAGAGACACGGAGGACGCACGGAGGCGCCTGCCGGTGCCGCGCTTCGCGCGGGATGGACAGAGCTCCCTCTGTGCCTCCGTGGCTCCGTGGCGATCCGTTTACTCCGCCCCCTCCGTGACCGACTGAGAACGAGGAAATGATCATGAGCCTGTCAGGCACTTTTGGAATTGCAGCACGCAACTTCACGACCTACCCCACTCTCCCCGACGCGAAGGCGCTCGTGGACTACGGCGTGCGCATGGAGGAACTTGGCTTCGACTCGCTGTGGGTGTGGGATCACATCCTGCTCGGCGTCGATCCGAACTTTCCGATCATCGATTCGCTCACGCTGCTGACGGCGATCGCCGCGCGCACGACCAAGATCAAGTTAGGCACCGGCATCCTCGTCCTGCCGCTGCGCAACCCCGTCGTCCTCGCCAAGCAGCTGTCGAGCATGGATCTGCTGTCGGACGGCCGCCTGCTCATGGGCATGGCGTCAGGCTGGTACAAGCGCGAGTTCGACGCAGTGGGCGTGCCCTTCGATCAGCGCGGCCGCATCATGGACCAGAACCTCGAGATCCTCACGCGCTTCTGGACCGAGGACATGGTCAAGGGCGAGTTCGGCTGTCACAAGATCCCGGCCGGCGTGATGTTCCCGAAGCCGGTGCAGAAGCCGCGGCCACCGATTCTCATCGGCGGCTACGTCGACAAGGTGCTGCAGCGCGCGGCGGTCACCGGTGATGGCTGGCTCACCTACTTCTACCGGCCCGAGAGCTTCGCGAAATCCTGGAAGAAGATTCGCGACTTCGCGATCGAAGGCGGCAAGGATCCCGACACGCTGCTCAACGCCGCGCAACTTCCGATCCGCATCGGGCCCTCTCGCGCCGCTGTCGAAGCCGGGATGATGGAGTGGCTCGGGAAAGAATGGGACTACGCGTCCTGGAGCGAGTCGACCAAGGACAGCGCGATCCTCGGCAGCGTCGACGAGTGCGTGGCGCAACTGAAGGAACATCTGGCCGTCGGCGTGCAGAAGATCATCTTCGTCCCGTACAAGTACGAGACAGAGCAGATCGAGATCATCGCGAAAGAGATTATTCCCAGGCTCAAGGCGTAGCTGACGTCAACGGTGCCGAAGCGCCGCGATTGGATCGGTGCGCGACGCGCGCCAGGCCGGGACGAACGACGCGACGAGCACGGTGGACAGGACCACGGCCGCGGCGCCAGCGAATGAGACTGCATCGGTCGGGCTCACCCCGTAGAGCAGGCTGGCAAGCAGCCGGGTCACCAGGACCGATCCCACCAACCCGCACACCGCCCCGGTCGCGCCAAGCCGCAGGCCGCGCTCGAGGAACAGCCAGCAGGTCGAACCCTCGCAGCTGCGGCTGCGTCATCACCGGAACATACAGATCCATCCTGAGGCTGACGATCGAGCCCTGAAATCCAGGCTTGGTGACGCCAACGATCGTGAGCGGATACGCACTG
>JAICEG010000011.1 GCA_025924295.1 Vicinamibacteria bacterium | reverse complement strand
GGAGTCTTCCGCGAAAGAGAGTGCGGAGGGCCCGCAGTGAGGAAGGTGCTCCTGGCGGCCGCGATGGTGTTGGTGGCCGCCACGGTTTCGACAACGACACAGGTCTCCGAGGTGAAAGCGGCGGCCGCGGCACAAGAAAAAACCGCGGCGGTCCCGCCGAAGCCCGCCGCGAATACGGCGGTGTCGCCGAAGCCAACGGCGAAGGCGGACGCACCTGCCAACGCGCACGAATTCCAGGGGATGGTGACGAAGTACTGCGCCGGCTGTCACAACACGCGCAACCCGTTGCCCGCTGGTGCACCGCTGGCGCTCGACAAGGCGAACTTCGCGGACCCGGGTGCCGACGCCGCGACATGGGAGCGTGTGGTCAAGAAGCTCGGTGTGGGCGCGATGCCTCCGCTGGGAGCGCCGACGCCGGGAGCCGCGGAACTGAATCGATTCAGATCGGCGCTCGTGACGAGCCTTGATGCGGCAGCGGCAAAAAGGAACAGCCCGGGCCGATACGTGCTGCATCGCCTGAACCGCACGGAGTACGCAAACGCGGTTCGCGACCTTCTCGGCGTGACGGTCGACGTTGCCGATCTGCTGCCGAGCGACGGCGGCGACTTCGGGTTCGACAACATTGCCACGGCGCTCAACACGTCGCCGCTGCTGCTCGAGCGTTACCTCACCGCTGGATTGCGGATCGCCGAGCTTGCCGTGGGCGATACCGGCGCGGAGCCGGGCACGGCGACCTACACGCTCGGCACGACGCTCACGCAGGATCAGCACATCGACGGCCTGCCGCTCGGGACGCGCGGCGGCATCCTGGTGCAGCATCAGTTCCCTGCCGACGGCGAGTACGTCTTCTCGGGACGGCTGCTGAAAACCGTCGCGGAAGGGCTCGCCGGCGTCGAGGGCCACGAGACACCGCATCTTTTCATCGTCACGATCGATGGCAAGAAGGTGTTCGAGGCGCCCATCGGTGGCAAGGAGGATCACGACGCCGCGAAGCCGAACACTCCCGTGGCGCGCGAAGAGTTCGACAAGCGCATGGCGTCGCAGCGCATCAAGGTCACCGCGGGCCTTCACGACGTGGGCTTCACGTTTGTCGAGCGCCCGACGCAGGAACAGAACATGTGGCAGCCCACGCTGCGCGCGACCCAGGAGGCGCACAATCCTTCAGGGATGCCGCGGCTTCGCAACGCCATCATCGAGGGTCCGTACGGTGTCAGCGGCGTCAGCAGCACGGAGTCGCGAAAGCGGCTGTTCGTGTGCACGCCGCAGTCGGCTGCGCAGGAGGCGGCCTGCTCCAATCAGATCCTGTCGACCGTCGCGCGGCGCGCGTTCCGGCGTCCCGTCACGAAGGTCGACCTCGAGGCGCCGCTGGCGATCTACAACGAGGAGCGAAAGGCCGGGGGCGATTTCAGTGCCGGCATCCGCGCAGGCCTCGCGCGAATTCTCACGAGTCCTTCCTTCCTGTTCCGCTCTGAAACTTCCCCGGCGGCACTCGCTCCTGGCGCGGCGCATCGCGTCAGCGAGATCGAGCTCGCGAGCCGGTTGTCCTTCTTCCTGTGGAGCAGCATCCCCGACGATGATCTGCTGAACCTCGCGATCGCGGGCAAGCTGCGCGCGCCGGGCGTGCTCGAGGCTCAGGTGCGGCGGATGATTGCCGACGAGCGCGCAGACTCGCTGATGACGGCGTTCACGGGTCAGTGGCTGCAGCTGCGCAATCTCGACAAGCTCACGCCCGACATCCTGCTGTTCCCCGACTTCGACGACAACGTCCGCCAGTCGATGCGTCGCGAGACCGAGCTCTTCTTCGCGAGCATCGTGCGCGAGAACCGCAGCGCGCTCGATCTGCTGGATACCGACTACACGTTCGTGAACGAGCGTCTCGCCCGGCACTACGGTATTCGCGGCGTCTACGGCTCGCGCTTCCGGCGTGTGCCGGTGACGGACCCGAACCGGCGCGGGCTGCTCGGCCACGCCAGCATCCTGTCGATGACGGCCGTCGCGACACGCACGTCCCCCGTGTTGAGAGGGAAATACATCATCTCGAACCTGCTGAACACGCCGCCGCTGCCGCCGCCGGCTGTCGTCCCTGATCTCGCCGAGAGCGCGCACAAGGATCGGCCGTCCACCGTGCGCGAGCAGCTCGAGCGGCATCGTGCAAACCCGGTGTGCGGGTCGTGTCATCGCAACATCGATCCGGTTGGTTTCGCGCTCGAGAACTTCGACGCCGTCGGACAGTGGCAGGCGAGCACCAGGGAAGGGCTCGCGATCGATTCGGCCGGCGTGCTTGCCGACGGAACGAAGGTCGATGGCCCGGTCGCGTTGCGGAAGGCGCTCCTCTCCAGGCCCGACGTGTTCGCCGGGACGATTACGGAGAAGCTGTTGATTTATGCGCTCGGCCGCGGCCTCGAACCGGTCGACATGCCGGTCGTTCGCGGCATCGCCAGGAACGCCTCCGCGCAGAACTACGCCATGCAGTCGCTCATCCTCGGAATCGTGCGCAGTACTCCGTTTCAAATGAGAACGAAACTGACCAATACTGGTACCGCGCCGACGACGGTTCGCGCGGCGGTGAAGGAGTAACCCGATGATCGTCACGAAGAAGCATCTGCCTCGCCGCACGTTCCTCCGCGGCGCCCTGGGTGCGGTAGTTGCGATGCCCTTCCTGGACGCCATGGTTCCGGCGCTCACCGCGCAGGCGAGGCGGCCGCTGCGATTCGGGGCGATCTACGTGCCCAACGGCATCTATCCGCAGCAGTGGCATCCCGAGACGACCGGCAGCGCGTTCGAGTTCAAGCCGATCATGCAGCCGCTCGAACCGTACCGCAGCCACCTCGTGACCATCAGCGGCATGAAGGCGCCTGACGGGAACCCCGACATGGGTGGCGTGCACATGGGCGCCAGCGCGGCATGGCTCAACGGCATCGGGCCCGACACCGACCAGGCGAACTACACCATCGTGAAGTCGAGGAAGTCGGTCGATCAGTTCATTGCCGACAAGATCGCCGAGGACACGCCACTCCGATCGCTGCAGGTAGGCACGGAAGACATGGGCACCTCGGCCGGTGCGTGCGACGGGTATCCCTGCGTCTTCTTCAACGCGATTTCGTGGCGCGACGACACCAGCCCGCTCCCGGTGGCGGTGAATCCACGCGTGACGTTCGAGCGCATCTTCGGTGAGAGCGGTTCGGCGGGCCGGCGGCTCGCGAACATGCGGCGCAAGCAGAGCCTGCTCGACTCGGTGGCAGAAGAAGCGGGCCGCTTGCGCCGCGCGCTCGGGCCGGCGGACAACGCCATCCTCGATGAGTACCTGACCAACATCCGCGACGTCGAGGCGCAGTTGGCACGCATGGACGCGCGTGCGGCCGCGGTGCCAGAGGGTGCGGTTGCGCCGCTCGGCATTCCTGACAACATCGACGACCACCTCACGGTGACCTACGACCTGATGCTGCTGGCGTTCCAGGCCGACATCTCACGCGTGTTCACGTTCATGGTCGGCCACGAAGGCAGCGGCCGGAGCTACGCGCACATCGGCATTCCCGAGCCGCACCACCCGGTGTCGCACCACGGCGATACGGCCGAGGGAATCGCGAAGTATGCCAAGCTCACGACCTATCACGTCGCGAAGCTGTCGGAGTTCATCGGCAAGCTGCAGGCAGCGCCGGACGGTGATGGGACGCTGCTCGATCGTTCAGTGATCTACTTCGGCAGCGGCATGGGCAACGGCAACGCCCACGATCGCAATAACCCGCCGGTCCTGCTGATGGGGGGCGCGAACGGACAGCTGAAGGGCAATCGCCACATCGCCGTCGAAAAGAAGGAGCCGACGGCGAACCTGCTGATGACGCTCGCCGAGTACGCCGGCGCGGACGTCGAGAAGATCGGTCACAGCACGGGGCGTCTCAGCCTCTGATCGCAGAACAGTCAAAGTCGACGCAGGGCCCGGGTGTTTTTCCCCGGGCCGTTGCGCGTTTTCTCACACCATCAGTCCCGTCCGCGCTTTCGCTATGCGAAGGAAGCTTCGATTCTGACGACACCGTTCACCAACTCTTCAGATTCAAAGGGCGTGGAAACTGATAAATTTCACTATCACGCAGGTGCCTCGTAGCACAGGCAGGAGGAATCCATGAAGAGAGGCGCGTGGATAGCGGCCTTCATCGTGACTGTCGCACTCGTGGGATCGACGGTCACCACGCAGAACCCGGCCGGGCAGAACCAGTCAGCCGGAGCCGCCGTGAAGAGCGCCGGCCGTGGCGCGCCCGTGACGTATTCGCGCGACTTTCAGCCGATCGGACCGAACCTGCTCGGTGGCCGCGGGCGTGGCGGCCGGGGCGGTGGCGAGGTCGTCTTCAACGGCTCGGCGCGCGGCGGCGCGACGCCGCCCGGGATCGAGCCGCTCAAGGTCGACATCTTCACGTCGAAGGATTACTACAAGGATCGCGACCTCTGGAGCGACAAGCGTTACTTCCGCTGCAACAGCGGCGGCGCGCTCGAAGCGCAGTGGGGCGGCAACGGCACCGAGATCATCGGGCCCAACGGGCCGGCGACGGCGGCGTGGGGACACTGTGACCGCGATATGCCGCGCTCGGCGCTCGTGAGCCCGTATAGCTTCAAGACGGCGCAGGCGCACTACGAAGCGCTCATGGCCGAAGCGAAGGCGCGAGGCGGGCCAACGCAGCACACCTACGCCACCGTGCCGGGCGACGAATGGACAGGCCGCTACCAGCGCCCGTCGCAGACCCCAGGGAACGACACCTGGTTCTACATGAACAAGGTTCAGATCTCCACGGTGCTGTCACTGCTGACGCCCGAGTACCAGGCGCGCACCGTCCAGGAGCACTACCATCAGGGCAACACCAACGTTGCGCACTGGCCGTCGCAGTACTGCTGGCCCGAGGGGTTCCTGCGCCGCTGGCATCAAGCGGCGGTCGGAGAACATCAGATCATCGTGACGCCGCAGCTCGTCCAGATCATGACGGGCATCGCGCGGAACTTCGTGACCAATATCTATGTCGGACGTCAGTTCAACACGGAAGGGGCCGTGCCGCGGCTCGGCGCCGACGTGCCCCGGTGGTACGGCGAGACGATCGGGTTCTGGGACGGCGACGCCCTGATCACCTGGACGTCCAACATCCAGGGATGGAAGACGCACGCCGCGTTCGAGCACTCGAGCAAGATGCAGACGATCGAGATCTACACGCCGAATCGCGACGCCGGCGGGAAGTTCCTCGGTCTCGTTCACGAAGCGGTGTTCTACGATCCTGACGCGCTCGTCGAGCCGATCCGGATCGTTCGCAACCTGAACAAGGCGAGCGGTCCCGAGACTGGCGATCCCTACACCTACATCGAGTGCGTGCAGACGATCTTCCCGGTCAATGGCAAGGCCACGCCGCTGTCGCCGGGCGCCACCTTCCAGTACGAGGTCCTGGATATGTTCGGCCGTCCGTGGGCCAAGCTCTGGGAGCGTCACGAACAGAACATGGAGAAGCCGGTCAATGAAGACCTTTTCGACTTCAGCAAAACCAAGTAGGGGAGCCATGATTCGTATCGCCACTGGCGTCTTCGTCGCTGGCCTCATGGCCGCATCGTTCGTGCTGCCAGCCCAGGCCCATCATTCCTTCTCGATCTTCGACTCGTCGAAGACCCGGGTGTTCACCGGCGTCGTCGTGCGGGTGAACCCGGACGTGAATCATCTGCAAATCTTCTTTGCCGTGATGAACGAAGAGCGCAAGAACGTGATCCGCGACGACAAGGGGCAGCCGATCATCTGGGCCGTGGAGATGGCCGGGTCGGCGCAGTCGGCTCGTGAGGGCATCTCCGTCAATGCGTTCCCGCCCAAGACCATCATCAGTGTCGCCCTGCATCCGCTGCGCAGCGGCGAACCTGCCGGTGATCGTGGCGGCACGGCGATGTTCAAGTGCCCGGCGAATACGCCGCCGCCTCCCGGTAAGCATTGCGACTCGGTCGAGGGGAGTGTCGCATTCGGAACCGGCAAGCTGCCCACGCCGACGACGTAGAACAAAGAACGCGTTGTTCACTCTTCTTCGTTCTCGGTTCCCGGTTCTTGTTCAGGTTCAGAAGCGAACACGAACTGAGAAGCGAGAACCGAGAAGCGTGAACTTCAGGTTTTTCCTACATGCTTGAATTCGCCCAATGGCTGGAGATGACGCCGCTCAGCGTCACGATCAAGTCCATTGAATGGATCATCCCGCTCGTCCAGTCCATTCACATCCTCACCATCGCCATCGTGTTCGTGTCCCTCCTGATGGTGTCCCTGCGCGTCGTGGGATGGATACGGATGGACGAGGCGTTCGGCGTCGTGATGGAGCGGTTCTCGACCTGGATCAGCCGTGGCCTGATCATCCTGGCCGTGACCGGGATCACGCTGGTCCTCGGGGAACCGATTCGAGAGCTCATGAGCCTGTCGTTCTGGCTCAAGATGGGGCTGCTGGCGATCGGCATCACGAGTGCCGTTGTGTTCAAGCGCTCGCTCGCACCGGCCGTGCTCGCCGACGGCGCGGAACCAACGTTTTCCCCGGTGGCAAAGTCGGCAGCCATGGCCACCGTCCTGCTCTGGCTCACGATCATCTTCCTGGGCCGGGCCATCGCGTACGACGTCGAGGTCTGGGGCGCGCTCTCGCTGTCCCCGCGCGCATGAGCCACGCGGAGGAGAACAGATAGTGGATCTCACCGCGTTCGCCGACGCATTGCAGCAGTCCGGCATCAGTGAATGGATGCGCGCCTCGCTCAAGGCGCTGCCGATCATCGAAGCCATTCACGTCATGGCGGTCGCCACCGTCTTCGGCACGATCTTCATCGTCGACCTCCGGTTGCTGGGGTACCGCGACATGACCCGGCCGTTCAGCCGCGTCTTCGGCGAAACGCTGCGCTGGACCTGGGCCGGCTTCGCGCTCGCGGTCGTGACCGGTGCGCTGCTCTTCATGCCCAACGCGCGTACCTACGTGGCCAATACCGCGTTCGCGTTGAAGATGCTCGGCCTGGTTGGCGCAGGTATCAACATGGCGGTGTTCGAGTTCACGACGCTTCGACGAGTGGCGAGTTGGGACTCGAACGCACAGACGCCGATGGGTGCGCGCATCGCGGGCGCGACATCGATCCTGATCTGGACGTGGGTGATCGTCTGCGGGCGGTGGATCGGCTTCACCAAGGGCTACGACTTCACGGTGCCGAAAGAGATGGATCTCGACTTCGATTTCTCGCAGGGCTGTCTCAACTGCTTCAGCGACCTCTGGCTGGGCTGAGCACGGCGTGGCCCGTGACCTGAGGGCCGAAACCCGGGACGAGTAATACCACGTCGTGAGAGAAAATCGATCGACGTGCTCCGCATCGCTCTCCGCAACCTGACCCGTAGCCCAGGGATGTTCGCGTGCGCCGTCGCGTGCCTCGCCGCCGCGCTCGGAACGGCGACAGCTGTGTTCGCGATCGTCAACGGCGTCGTCCTGCGGCCGCTCCCGTTTCAACATGCCGATCGCCTCGTTGCGATCTGGGGCGTCAATCCCAGTCGAGACACCGTCAAGCGCGGGTTCTCGTGGCCGGACACGATCGACCTCGCGCGCGCCACCAGCAGCCTCGATGGCGTGGCGGCGATGGCGAATGCGCCATCGGGAATGACGCTCACGGGGCGAGGAGATCCGGCGCAGATCCCGATGTGGGTCGTCTCGGGCAATTTCTTCGAGGTGCTCGGAGTCCCGCCCGCGCTCGGGCGCACGCTCACGGCGGCGGACGACATTCCCAACTCGCAGCCGTCGGTCACCATCAGCCACGCACTGTGGAGCCAGCGTTTTGGTTCGGATCCGGCCATCGTCGGGCAGTCACTCACTCTCGACGGCCGCCCGTTCATCGTGACCGGTGTTGCGCCTCGCGGCTTTGCGTATCCACCCGTGGCGCAGATGTGGGTGTCGATCGCACACGGTGTTCCTGAGTACGTCGACAACCGCGGCGCAGGCTGGCTGGAGATCATCGGACGGATGAAGGCGGGCGTCACGCCAGACGCGGCGCGCGCCGATCTTGCAATCCCGCTTGCCGATCTCTGGAAGCGCTACCACTCATCACGTGGGCCCGAGGGGCTCTCCGTCGAATCACTCCAGCGCGAGTTGCTCGGCGACACGCGCCCGGCATTGTGGGCACTGCTTGCAGCCGTGCTCGTGCTGCTGGCGGTTGCGTGCGCCAATGTCGGTGGTCTTCTGCTGGTGCGAAGCGCCGCACGCGCGCACGACCTTGCCGTTCGACTGGCACTGGGTGCGACCCGTCGGCATGTCGTCGCCGAGGCACTCGCGGAATCGACGGTGCTGCTCGCGGTCAGCAGCCTGCTTGGTGTGATGCTGGCCCTTGGCCTGGTCCGTGCCGTGCGCAGTGCGGCCCCGGGCGATGTCCCTGGCATCGAGAACGTCAGTGTTGACTGGATCGTCCTCGCCTTCGCCGTTACCGTGACAGGCGTGTCGATTGCGCTCTGCGTGCTTGCGCCGGTGCTCCAATCTCTGTCGCGCGACGTCCTCGCGCTGCTTCAGCAGGGCGGCCGTTCACTGGCGGGTGACGGCAGTCGAACGCGCCGGGCCCTCGCGGGTACTGAGATCGCGTTGGCCGTCCTTCTCCTGGTTGCGGCGACGCTCGTGACGCGAACATTCCTCAACCTGCGTGCGGTCGACGTCGGGTTCAACGCGGAGCGAATTCTCGCCTTCGACGTGCCGCAGCCGACGAGCCGATATCCGGATGCGCGCGCCAGCCAGGAGTTCGCTGACCGTTTCCTGCCGAGGATTTCGACTTTGCCAGGCGTGGAGCGTGCCGCATCGGTGCTGCTCCGGCCGTTGTGGGGAGTGGCGGGGATGGATTGGCCCGTCACGATCGAGGGGCAGGCGCCAACCGACGCAGCGCAGAACCCGCTGACCAATCTCGAAGCGGTCTCGCCTGGCTACTTCGACACGATGGGGATTCCGCTGCTCGAGGGACGCGACATCGGCGATGGCGACCGTGAGGGAAGAGCCGCCGTTGCCGTTGTGAGCCAGAGTTTCGTGAGGCGTTTCTGGCCTGACGGTCAGGCGATCGGGCGGCGGCTGCGATTCCCGTTGCCCGGATCTCCGTACGATCGGCAGTGGTTCACCGTGGTCGGGATCGTCGGCGATGCGAAGTACCGGGAGATTCGCGGCAGCCGTCTCGACCTCTACATCAGTTCGGCACAGTGCCCCTATCCGGTGCACCAGTTCGTTGTTCGTACCAGCGGTCCTCCGGAATCGGTCGTGGCCTCGGTGCGAGCCGAGGTTCGTGATCTCGACTCCGCACTGGCGATAGACGATGTCGTGGTGCTCAGTGACGCGGTCGAATCCGAGATCGCGAATCCGCGGCTGGTTGCGCTGACGTTCAACGGATTTGCGATCACAGCGTCCGCGCTGGCTGCGCTCGGTCTCGGAACGCTGATCGCGTGGCAGGTTCGATTGCGGACTCGCGAGATCGGTGTCCGGCTCGCGCTCGGCGCCACGTCTCGCCAGGTGATCGGCACGATCATGTCCGAGAGTGTTCCGGTCGTTGCCGCTGGTGTCGTCGCCGGGCTTGCGGCGGCCTTGCTGCTCGGTCGATTCCTCGATGCGCTGTTGTTCGAAGTGGCGCCGCACGATCCCATGAGCGTGGCGGCAGCGGGAAGCGCCGTGGCCGCGATTGCGGTGTTGAGCTCTTACGTCACGGCCAGAAGAGCGGCGCGCATCGATCCGCTGGTTGCGCTCCGGGACGAGTGACCCCGCCGTATGGGTCAGGGCTCGGACGCCTGAACTCTTCGCCCTCGCACGATCGACGCGAAGAGGATGACGAGCATCATCAACGCCGTCAGCCGCATGCCCCACAGCATGAGGAAATCTGGCGAAGCCGCGTCGTAGAAGACGTAGTACTGCGGAAACCACTCTCGAAAGTAGATTGCGGGCTCCATGCGCTGGAACGGCCTCTGGGTCACGACCGTGGCGAAGAGCATTGCGGCCGCGACGGGTCGCTCGAGCCGCGTCGCCCGGAGGTGATCGCGGTAGTACTGCGCAATGAGGGCAACGGTGACTGGCAGCGCGAACATGATGTAGCGCCAGAAGTCGACGCTGCCGATCAATGTGAGACCCACGATCCCAACAAGGAACGTCGCCTGCTCCGGCTGTTCACGCAGGCGCCTGCCGCACCAACGCGGGTATAGTCCCAGAAGCACGCTTATCCCGCCAAACACGGTGAGAACGTAATATGCGATGGTGGCTGCGTACAGCACCGGAGAATGCCAGAAGTACACGAGCAGACTGTAACGGGTCATGTAATCGACGAGGCTTCTGGGCAACCCATCTGCGGAGGTGGCTCGCTGCAGGATCATCGCAACAACCACAGCCGGCACGTACCACAACGCGGCACGCCAGTGTCGCTGTCGAAACGTGCGATGCAACCCGCACAGCAGCGCCGCACCCGCGAACTCACGCGAGGCCACGGCGAGAATGCATACGGCTCCCGCCAGTCCGTGGCGATCGGTGATTGTGAAATAGAAGGCGGCCGTCACCAGCGCCAACGCTCCCAGATCGACGAGGACCGGGTAGTACGCGAACAGTGTCGACGTGGCTATACAGAGCGCCAGATTGGCAATGACAACGGCCTTGAACCGTGTGTCCGCGCCGTAGTGGTCGAGGATCAGCGCCACGAACAGATACAGAACGAACGCGTAGATCGCGTTCATCACCTGGAAGCTCTGAATCACGTCCAGGCCGAGCGAATAAGGGATGCGCGTCAGAAGCGGCAGCAGCGGTCGGACGCGCGTGGCGTCCGAGCCTCGATCCAGGCCGTCGGTCATCAGGCTCGCGTAACCACGGCCATCCCATCCGAGGCCCCCTCCCGCGACGATCCTCCCGGACGTGATGAACAGCGTCAGGAAGATGAGCATCCCGGCCGCGGCGAGCGCCAGATTCACGCGGAAACGCATGGAAGGATGTGCGCTGAAGACGTGGAGATATTAGCATCAGGCCGAGGCGTGACTGACCGGCACTACCCCAACCGTCCGTCACCGGACGCGCCATCCCACAAGCGGACGCTGTTGCGGCGTAAGTCGCCGCAGAGACGCGCGCCTGGCCGGTACGAGGATTGATATCGACCACGGCAGGCCCGCGAGCGACCTATGAATCTCTGGAACACTGCACGAATCGCTGTCCGAACGTGGCGTCGTACGCCTGCCCTCGCGGTCGTGATCGTGGGCACGTTGGCGCTTGGCATCGGAGCAACGACGACGGCGCTGACAATTGCGTACTCGATGCTGGTTCAGCCGTTGCCGTTTCCCGCGTCCGATCGGCTGGTGTGGGTCACCACCTACGACACGCGCACGTCGGATGGGCAGAGGGCGGTGATCGGCTCGAACCGGCTTCCGCAGTTCGCTGACTGGCAGAACGGCCTGACATCGTTCGAGCAGATCGGGGCGTGGTCGGGCGATGCCCCTGACGTATTCACAGTGACCGGCGGTGGAACGCCCGAGCGTGTCGGGGGCCTGCGCGTCACGCACCAGTTGCTCGACCTGCTCGGGGCAAGGCCGGCAGCCGGGCGTCTGTTCCGCACCGGCGACGACACGCCTGGCGCTACTCAGACGGTCGTGCTCTCGTACGGCTACTGGCAGCGGCGCTTCGCCGGCGCTCCCGACGTCGTCGGGCAGTCGATGACGATCGAAAACGAATCGCACACCATCGTCGGCGTGGTCTCGACGGCATTCCCGCTTCCCGGGAGCCTGTTTGCCAGCGCACCGATCGACGTGTATCTGCCCCTGACCGTGGACGGCAGCGAGGACATCGGCGGGTTCATGGCGGTCGTCGGCCGCCTCCGCCCTGGAGTCACGGCTGAGCAGGCACGCGCCGAACTGGCCAGCCGGCAGGTCGCGCTGTCGGTTGGCAAGTGGGAGTGGATGACGGTGCTCGGACAGGTGGTCACCCCATTGGCCACTCTCGTCACACGCGGGGCGAGAGTGCCGGTTCTCCTGTTGCTGACAGGTGCCGGAGGCGTCCTGCTGCTGGCGTGCGCAAACCTCGTGAATCTGTTGCTGGTCCGAGCGAGCGGTCGGCGGCGTGAAATGCAGCTGCGAATGGCGCTGGGGGCTTCGATGCGTCAGGTGCTCGCGCAGATGACGATCGAAAGCGCCGTCTTGGTGAGCGCCAGCGGGGTGATCGGTATCTGGCTGACGGTTGCCGTGCTCGAGGTGCTCCGCCGTGCGGAATGGGTGTCGATCGCACGCATCGGCGATCTGCAGGTCGGCAGCGCGACGATGGCGTTTGCGTTCGCCCTGTGCGCGACCGTCACGTTGGTGTTCGCCGTTGTCGCCGTGTTGCAGTTGCGACAGCGAGATATGACCGACGCGTTGCGGCCGCATGCCGGCGTCACGATCGATCGACGCAGCGTGTACGTGCAGCGACTGGCGCTGGCGGTTCAGGCCGCTATCGTGATCGTCCTGACGGTTGCCGGCGGCTTGCTGGCACGCAGCCTCGTGGAACTGCTCGACGTGGACCCCGGGTTCAACCCGAATGGTGCGATGGCGATCCGGGTCGATCCCGCGGGGCGGCTCGCGGGTCCGGATCGCTTGCCATTCTTCGATCGGCTCCTGGAGAGTGTGCGCGGAGTACCCGGAGTCGAATCCGCCGCCTTGACCATTCACCTGCCTATGGGAGATCGGCCAAGCATGGGCTGGGATGCGATTCTGCAGGGACGACCGCCCAACCCGGCGATCGACAATGCCGCCGGGCGCATCGTGAGCCGCGGGTATTTCGACACGATCGGGGTTCGCATCCTCGCCGGGCGTGACTTCGATGCGAATGACGTTCGATTGCGCCCGCTAGTGATGGCGATCAACGAGACGTTCGCGCGTCAAATCCGCTCGGAGGGTGGCGATCCATTGAGATCGACACTGTTCGTTCTCGGAAACATCCGGCAGGTGGTGGCGGTGGTAAGCGATGTCAAACACCGCAGCCTCGACGGCGACGCCGGACGCGAGGCGTACATCCCGATCGGCCAGGCGCCGTCGTTCTTCCAGGCCTACGACCTGGTCGTGCGTGCCGCGGACCCGATTGCGCTCGTGCCATCGCTTCGGTCGGCGATCTGGGAGGTCGATCGCAATCAGGCGCTCGGCACTCCGGTGGCACTCGGAGAGTATGTGAGCCGAACGCTGCGGCCGCGGCGCCTGGTGACCGGCGTGATTGGGGTGTTCGCGTTGACCACGCTCGTGCTTGCGGCCCTCGGTGTCTATGGCGTCGTGCGCTACCGGCTCGCGCAACAGCTGAAGGACATCGCTATCCGCGTGGCGCTTGGTGCACCGGGCTGGCGTGTCGCTGCCGTCGTCCTGAGTGACACGTTGGCGTGCGTAGGTGTCGGACTGGCTGCCGGTCTCGTGCTTGCGCTCGGCGCCGCCTCAGCGATTCGAAGCTATCTGTTCAGGGTCGAGCCTCGCGACAGCGCAACGCTTGCCGTTGCCTGTGCGCTCGTGGTGGCCGCCGCACTGCTCGCGGCCTATCTTCCCGCGCGACGGGCGCCGCGCGTGGATCCGATCACCGCCCTTCGCGCCGAGTGAGCCAACTGGCTCACCGCGGCCGGGCGCTTGTCAGGTCGGCGTAGATCGCTTCGACGAACATCTCGCCCGTCCACTCAGGCGTGGAGTACACGCCATCGTAATCCCTGGTCGGGCCCGCCGCCTTGACCTGCGCCAGCGTCATCTTCTTCTCGACCATGAGCCGAATGCGGTCGCGAATGATAGTCGTCATGTCGCGGTACTCGGCGACGTCTGACTCGTTGCAGATCCGTCCGTGCCCTGGCACCACGAGCGTGCCGCCCTGATTGTTGAAGGCGGGGAAGGTGATGTCGAGAAT
The DNA here is from genome assembly GCA_025924295.1 of Vicinamibacteria bacterium. Taxonomy (GTDB): domain Bacteria; phylum Acidobacteriota; class Vicinamibacteria; order Vicinamibacterales; family UBA2999; genus Gp6-AA40. Next base: position 12,422 of record JAICEG010000011.1, on the reverse strand, counting down.
CTGGTTGAGTGCGTCGAGCACACCCTGGATGCTCCCGCCTCGCGCACGGTCGATCCTCGGGTAGGTCACCGTGGAGAAGACGTCCCCGGTCGCGACGACATCCGACTTGCGGAACCAGACGATGAGGTCGCCGTCGGTGTGGGCCGCTGGCGTGTGCAGCATCTCGACGACCTCGCCGCCGAAATAGAGCTGCTTCTTGTTCGTGTAAAAGGTGTCGTGCGGCCACACACCGTACGGCATGCGCGCAGGCTCGCCCTTGAGACCGCTCATCCGGTGCAGGACGTGCTCGTGCGCGATGACCGGAGCGCCCTCGAGACGGGCCGGCTCGCGCCCGCCCTGGCCGCCGATCCCGGCGCTGACGTTGCGGCCGGCAATCGACAGGCTCTCGTTCCCGCCGGTGTGATGTTCGTCGGCGCTGGTGTTGATGATGTGGCGGATCGGCTTGTCGGAGATCGTTCTGATCGCGGCCAGCACCCTGTCGCTCATTGCCACGACACTCGTGTCCACGACGAGAAGGCCATCCGGATCGACCTGCACCGTGACGTTTGCGCCTGAACCGGCAACGAGGTGAACGTTGCCCTGCACCTGCAACGCCTCGACATTGCCATCGTCGTACGCCGGCTTAGCCGTGCGAGGGCCCAGCTGCTGCGCAACGAGGGGTCCCGTTGCTACCCACGCCAGCACAATGAACGCCGCGAGAAGCCGTGCTGCTGTCGGCGCCGTCATCTCGTCGCCGAAGCCGATGGTATGGCGGACGCGGGCATCAGCTCTTCGAGCCGTTTCGCGTATTCGGGATACATCGTGTGGGCGCCGCCCTGCGACGCCTCGAACGGCAGGTTGTGCTTCGCCGCGTATTCCGGGTGCTTGGTGCCGAGAGGGTAGGCCGGCACCTGTCCCTTTTCGAGCGAGGGCAGCTCCTCGGCGACCTCGAACGGCTGCAATGCCGGGATCGTCAGGTTGGGATCGCGCCGGAACGTCGACGTTCGCACGAGCGGTTCGGTCAGGTAGACGGGATCTTCGACAATGATCGCGAGCGTCAGCAGATCGCCGTGCGGCCAGTAGTACTCGGTCATGACGGCGTACGGGCTCAGCGGAATGCCGTTCCGGTGCACGAAGCTGTACTTGATGTGCGTCGTGGTCACCTTGAGGCCGCCGCCGATCCATTCGCCGGTCGAGAACCCCTGCCACTGATGCTCGGCGTACTTGGATGGGCGGGGACGGCCGTCGAGCCAGATCGTGCGATCGGCCCGGCCGAACAGTCCCGTGATCGTGTAGGCGATGAGCCGCTCGGTCTTGGGATCGACGATGGCGCCCATGCGGAAGTCCGGTCGTGGAGCGCGCATGGCATAGGTAACCGGGTGCGGTCGTCCCTGCCATTCGAGCAGCGAATGCATGGTCGGCGTCCAGGTCTCGGCGTGCTGCCTGGCCGCGTCGTTGAGCGGGATGCCGACGTATTCACCGACTTCGACGCCTGGATCGCCGCGCAGCGGCAGCTCCTCGTGATTGCCGAGCGTCGCCGACCACATGCCGGCCAGGTCCACCTGCTGCCCGAGCGCTGGGGACGCGTCGAAGGTCAAAGCCAGCGCCGCCACGATCAGACTCGTTCGCGCCGTCGTCATTTTGTGACCGTCCAGTCGTGCGGAATATATCACCTCCATGGACGCGCAAGTCGCGGCCACGAGCAATCCGGTCGCGCGTGGACGCGTGCTAGTATCACCAGTCAGTCAACGGACCACACCTGCTGAGTCGCTGACGACCGCATCCGTGCGTTTTCCCCCGAGCGCACGTTCGAAGCCATTTTCATGCGATCGATCGTTTCGCCAGCCAGCCGCGGCGGGGACTCACGGCTGCCGACGCGGCGGCTCTCGTGGCACCTGGCGCTCGCCGTCATGGGGCTGCTCATCTTTCAGGCGCTCACGCTGACCTCCGGGCAAATCGTTGTCGGCGATGGCCTGGGATGGCACGGTCGGCAGTACGCCAGCCTCATGACCGACGGCCTGGATCAAGGTTCCGTTGTCCCGCGATCGCGGCCGCTTTCTGCCGCTGTTGACACGCATCCCGTACGCCCTCGGGCTGGGCGTGATCGAGAGCTTCGAGCTGATGAACGGCCTGTATGCGTTCACGCTCTACTTCTTCGTCGCGCTCATCGTGAATCTGTACGACACGCGAATGCGTGTGCAGGCGATCGTGGTCGTGAACCTGGCTCTCTGCATCGCTACCTCGAAAATGTTCGCGTACTACCCGGTGCAGATCGATCTCGGGGCGTTAGCGCTGATGACAGCGGCCTGCTATTTCGTGCTGACCGACCGCCACTGGTTCGCCGGCCTTCTCTGCATCCTCGCATTGGCGTCACGGGAGTTCGGCATCGCTGTGCTCCTGTGCGGAGTGCATCGCACGTTTCGCCGCGGTCGCCTCTGGCCCGACGGCCTCGCCTATCTGCCTGGTGTCCTGACGATCGTCGTCGTCCGAACGCTGACGTACTCGGAGGAAGCATTGACCGCGAGCGATGCGGTGGCGAACCTCGAGCTATGGGGTTCGCCGGTATTCATTGCCGCCTTCTTGTACTTCGTCGTGACGGTATTCGGCGGGATCAGCACGCTTCTGGTGCTCCACCCGCACTGGTGCTTCGCTCGCTTGCGGCAGGAGCCAGAGCTGGCCACGTTTCTCATCGTGGTCGTCGGCCTGACCGCAGTGGGCAACCTCGATATCTGGCGCTACCTCGCGTTTGCGTTGCCCGTTGTGGTTGCGCTCGTGGCCCATTACTATCGTGACCGCGTGCACGTCGCTATGGTCGAGCGTTCGATCGCGGCCGGGATGACGTTCGTCACGGTATTTACGCAACGACCGTTCGCGCAGATGGACACGGCGCTCTACTTCAGGGACTGGTTCCCGCTCTACGACATCATCGGTCAGACGCCATCGCCGGACCTTCTCGCGCTCTGGGTCACGCGCCTGATCGCGCTCGCGTTGCTGGCCGTGACCTTGATCCTGATCGGACAGTCGAATCCGCCGATGCGGGATTCTGTTTCGTGATGGCCGGACGGCTCCAAGGCATGTCCCGCTGGGGGATCGCCAGGATCGATCTCGTCCTCCTGGCGGCTCTGCTGGTCGTCTCTCTCGTTCCGGTGAGTTTCGAGATCGCGCGTGCCTCGAGTCCTGGACCGGCCGCCAGGGTCGCCATGAGCTGGGAACGCGTGAACCAGGGCGCATTGGCAGAGGGAACGCTTCCGCTCTGGAATCCCTATCAGTTTGGCGGCCGTCCGCATCTCGCCAATCCCGAGATGCTCTCGCTCTACCCACCGCACGTGGCGCTGCGGCTGTTGCCGCTGCCGCTGTTTTTCTCGCTGAGCTTTGCGTTTCACGCATGGCTGGCCGGAGCAGGGACGTATCTCGCCGCGCGCTACCTGGGTGTGCCGAGGGTGGCGTCGGCCGTAGCCAGCGCAGCCGTCCTCAGTACCCGGTTGTTCATACCGATAGAGGACCTCGCGTATTCGATCGACGTCTATCGGCTGGCCTGGCTCCCGCTGGCAGTCGCGTGTGCGCTGCGATCGGCGGATCGGCAATCGTGGCTGCCGCGCCCGGAGCTCGTGGTGGTTGCCGCGTTTGCCCTCCTTGCATCGGCGTTGAGACCCGCGCCACTGGTGGCCGCAGTGGTCGCGTCCTACGTGTTCGCGGCCATGTGGCGGTCCCCGCTCGGGGGTTGGCGGCACTTGATCGCGCAGCCGCTGTTGCTCGGATGCCTCGCCTTCGGGCTCAGTGCGTTTCAAATTGCGCCCACCGTTCGGTTTTGGACAGTGATGGGTGGCGACCGCGATCTCCTGCCAGATGTTCCTCCTCGCAGTCTTGCCGATGGTGGGAGCACTCAGCAGCATCCGGAAATCGCCGCAACCATACGTTCACTGGATGCACCTGGGCGGCTGCTGTCCGCGTGCGACCGCGCGATCGACGGTGCTGATCTCGTCGCGCTCGACATGCCCGGCGTTGGGGGGTACGGCGGCTTCCTGCTTGCTGACTACGCGCGGTTCTCGAACCTGGTGCGCGGACCCCAGGAGCGCATGCGCGCGGTCTTCGACGGCATACCTGAAGCTGCACAGGGGCCTGCGCGCATGGATCTCCTGAAGCTCCTGGGCGTGCAGTACCTGGTCTCCTGCCAACCACCCGATTCGCAGCGATGGACCCGGCTGAGTGAATCGCGCGGTGTCGGCGTCTATCGCGCCAATTTCGCCGCGCCGCGTGCTTTCTGGACCTGCGCGCCGGTGGCCGTCGGGCGCGAAGAGATGGAATACCGGTTGCGGCGGAGCAGCTACGACAATCACGTGGCGCTGCAGCCGTACCTGATCGTCAACGTGCGATGGCCGGCCGGCATGACCGATTCGGATCGATCCCGCCTCGAGTCGCAGCTGCATCTCGCACCCCATCGCGATATCGGCGATCAGACGTGGGAATACAATCTGCTCGATCGCTCGCGTGAGAACATCGCCGCGATCGTGCAGCATCCGCTCGTCGAGGACACGCAGGGCATTGATCGCGGCACCCTCGCGCTGCTGGCATCTGCCGGAGCCGTTCCCGCATTCGACGAGCCCAAGTCCGAATGGATCATGGGCGCGAATGGATGCGACGCGCCGCCGGTGCCGGCAACGATCCAGGCTCTGGATCATTTCGATGGCACCATGACGGTGGAAGTCGAGGCTCCGCGCGACGGGATGGTCTTCTTCAGCGAGACCTACTATCCCGATCGGCGGGCATGGGTGGACGGTCGCCGTGTTGCTCGCATGAGGGTCAATCTGGCGTTCACGGGCGTTCCGGTGCCGGCCGGGACTCACCGTGTCGACCTGCAGTACGACATGCGGTCCTTCTGGTGGGGCACGGCCGTATCGCTGGTCACACTGGTTGTCTGGATGACGAGCGAGCGCCGTGTGAGGAGGCGATGATGATGAACCGCCGTCAGTTCCTGTCAGCAGCCGTGGTCTGCGGTGCCGCAGTTGCGCATGCGCCGAGGGCCGCCTTGGCCCAGGCGTCGAAATACGACCTGCTCATAAAAGGTGGTCGGGTCATCGATCCGTCCGTGCACCTCGACGGCGTGCGCGACGTGGCGATTTCCGCCGGCCGCATCGCCGCGGTCGAGCCGACGATCGCCACCGGTGCCGCCGAGACTATCGATGCGCGCGGCAAGCTCGTCGTTCCCGGCCTGATCGACATCCACACGCACACGGGGCGATCCGCCGAGGGCCCTGGCCTCGTCCTGCGCGACGGTGTCACCGGCTGGATCGACGCGGGTTCGCAAGGCGCCGACCGCGTTGCCGAGATCGTGGCCGTGGCGCGAACGTCGCCGCAGCAAGGTCGAGTCCTCGTCAACATCGGACGCGGCGGCATCCTGCCTGGCGGCGACACGATGGACCTGACACGTGCCGACGTCGCTGCCGCCCGGGACGCCATTGCGAAGCATCGCGACTACATCGTTGGCGTGAAGGCGCGGCTGTCGCGCGACGTGGTGGGCACCAACGACGTCGAAGTGCTCCGCCGCGCACAGGAGGCGGCGAGTGCCTTCAACCTGCCCCTGATGATTCACATGGGTCAAACCGCGTCGCCGATGGGGAAGCTGGTCGATCTTCTAAAGCGCGGGGACATCGTCACGCACCTGTTTGCGCCGCCGCCCAATGCGATCGTCGACGACAGCGGTCACATCCTGCCAGAAGTGCTCGCGGCCAGGCGCCGCGGCGTCTGGTTCGACATCGGCAACGGGCAGACCGGGCACATGCGCTGGGACACGATCGGCGCGATCATGAAGGCTGGCTTCTGGCCGGATACCTTCTCGACCGACTGGAACACCAACAGCAAGACGACCGGCGTCGTAGACCTGCCGAACTGCATGTCGAAGCTGCTCGGGTACGGCATGACGATCAGCGACGCGATCGCGTGCGCGACGCTCAACCCGTCGCGGATTTTCCCGTTGTTCAACGACCGGGGCACACTGAACGTCGGTGCGCCTGCGGATGTGGCGCTGCTCGAACTGCGCGAAGGGAGCTTCGAGTTCCTCGACAACTACAAGGGGACGATCACCGGGCGTCAACGCTTCTTCCCGGCTGGCACTGTGCTCGCCGGCAAGCGCGTCCCGGCCGCGTGACGAATCGTTACGGATAGTTTCCGAGTGGACGGCGCTGTCCCGGCTTCCAGTCGATCTCGACCGCGAGGAAGTTGTCGCGGTTCGGCATCTTGACCTCGGGAAGGGTCTTCGCATCGAGGACCGTGCTCTCCTCGATGACGTCATTGAGAAAGAGCACGTAGGCGGTGACTGCGTAGACCTCGTCCGGCGTCAGCGATCCAGGCTTCGTCGATGGCATTGCCCGGTTGATGAAGTCCCACACCGTGGTGGCGTACGGGACGAGGCTTCCCGGGATCTTGACCGGCTTGGAGTTGCCAAGTGGTATCAGGCCGCGGTGCAACTTCGTGCCCGTGCCGTCCGGTCCATGGCAGGCCAGGCACTTCTGCGCGTACACCGTCGCGCCTTCCTTCACGCCGCCGCGCCCGGGCGGTAGTTCCCTGCCTGCCGGTGAAATGGCCGTGTCGCGCGCCTTGATCTCGTCCTGGCTTGGCGCCGTTCCGAACCGGTAGGTCGGTCCCTGGGCGAGGGCGGTCGCACACACGCCTAGCACGATGGTCACGCTAACTCCCAACGCCCAACTTCCAACTCCCAGGAATCGGTGCATGGCTAGTTATTTGACGTGATGAATCTGGTCTTGAGCGCTTGCCGGTCGACTTCTTGCCCGCGCAGGTAGACGCGGGAGATCCGTCGCGAGTTCGTGATGGTCTCAAGCGGATTGGCGTCGAGCACGTTGAAGCTGGCTTCCTTCCCGGTGGCGATGGTTCCCAGGCGATCGAGATGCAAGACTTTCGCGTTGGTTCCGGTCGCTGCAACGATGGCCTGCATGGGCGTCATGCCGCAACGCGTGTATGCCTCAATCTGCTCGTGGCTGCCGAACCCGTCGCCGGTCCCGTCGGTGCCCATCGCGATCACCATCCCCGCCGCGTGAATCTTGCGCAGGTTGCGACAGTGAAGCTCGAAGAGCTCGTTGGGTGGATTGCCCTTTGCCTCCTGGGCCGCAAGCTGCTTACGCATGCCTTCGATCTGGTTGGCGGGCAACGTCTCGGCCAGCGCCGCGATTGAGTCGCGCGTCGGAACAGCGGGCATGTTCGGTCCCGACCACACCCTCGGGTGGGCTTTCACCGCTGCCAGATACTCTTCGTCCACATCGCGATCGCGGACCAGGTGCACGAATCCATCCACGCCTGCTCGCAGCAGATCCTTGGCATCGGCGAGCGCAGACGTTCGACTGAGGTGAGCGAGCACCTCCATCTTGTTGGCATGCGCTTCGGCAATGATGGCGCGATAGACGTTGGGCTGGAGCTTGGGGACGTCCCCGTTGCGATCGTCAACCCAGATCTTGATGAAGCGCACGCCGTTGGCGTGCAATTCCTTGACGCGATCCCGCCCCTGTTTCTCCGTGCGGGCGCCGTAGGGAATCCCGAGGCGCGGTTCGCCTGTCGGTCCCCCAATCGATGTCGCCGCGATCCCTTTGCCCACGGTCAGGAAGCGCGCCGCATTCGGGATCACTTCATCACGCAGTTGGTAGGCGAGGTCCGGGTCGGCTTCGAGGCCCATGCTCAGTGCCGCCGAGACTCCGTAGTAGGCGTACCGTTCCAGCTGGTCGACGAGGTTCGCGCGCCGGTAGTTCGCCTTGCTGTTGCTGCCATCCTTTTCGTTGACGAGCCCGATGTGGTTGTGGCCGTCGATGAGCGAAGGCATCACCGTCTTGCCCGACAGATCGACGCGCACGGCGCCAGGCGGCGGCTGGCGTTGGCCCTGTCTTCCCACCCACGTAAAGGCGTCGCCCTCGACGAGGAACGCGGAGTTCTCGATCGGAGCGCTTCCATCGCCGACGATGAGCCGTGCGCCTTCGAACCAGATCGATGCACCCGGTCCGCGCTGGGCGTCGACGGCGAGCACGAACGCGAAGACGAGGCCGATGACCGCCGCGGCCTGTTTAGAACAACGCATTCTGGATGCTCCCATCCCGATTGATTCTCCAGGGTTGAATGCCGTTGAAGTGATCGGCCTGCAAGAAGTAGTCGGGCGTCACGCCGAGAATCTTCGCGGCCTCGGCGATCGTCGGTTGCACCTCGCCTTTCTCATCGGTGCAGCGCGACTGCAGCACGACCTCGTCGCCGTTCCACTCCCACGCAAATCGAAATCGTGTATGCGCGAAGCGATGGACCGGCTCCTGAAGCTGCGCGTCCTTGTAGGTCTTCCCGCCGTCAACGGAGACTTCCACTTTGGTCACCAGTCCCGCGCCGGTCCAGGCGAGACCGGTGATCTCGTAGAAGCCGCGCCCGGGCAGACGCTGGCCGCCCGATGGGCGAGTGATGATCGATTTCGGACCGAGCTCGAAGCGGAACCCGAGTGCCTTGCCGTCGGGTCTCGTGTCAGCGTTGTTGCCGGCCTCGTGCCAGGACATGGCAGGCGTATCGACCACCGCAATGCGGCTCAACCACTTCACCGAACGAATCGCTTCCCAGCCCGGGACGACAAGTCGAAGTGGATAGCCATTCTGCGGACGGACCGGCTCGCCGTTCTGGGCGTAGGCGACCAGGATGTCATCCATCGACTTCACCAGCGGGATGCTCATCGTGTACTTGTTGGCCTCGTTGCCTTCCGCGATGATCCACTGCGCGTCTCGCTGCACGCCGCACTCTTTGAGCAGGACGGACAGCAGGACTCCAGTCCATTCGCTGCAACTGGTCCGTCCGTGCACGAGCTGCACCGAATCGCCGTTGGGACCGCGCAGCGGACGGCTGTTCGCGTTGCACTCCAGGAAGTAGACCTTCGAGACCGACGGAAACCGCTTGATCTCGTCCATCGTGAACGTGAGCGGCCGATCGACCATCCCATGCACCAACAGCCGATGCTCCTTCGGATCAATCTCCGGGATGCCATTGATGTGGTCCATCAGGAAGTGCAGACCGGAAGGCGTGATGATCCCGTCCAGATCCTGAAGCGGCGTGGTCAACGCGGTGTCGTTGATGGGAGTGGCGTTGCCAAGAGATTTTCGTACTGTGTTGTCGAAGCGGGAAGGCTGACCGTATGCGAGCGGGTCCTTGAGGCGAGCATCGGCCTGTGGTGTCTGGGCACTGACCGATTGGACCGCGCCCACGGCGGCAAGGCTCGCCAGCGCGGCGCTTTCGGTCAGGAACTGCCGGCGATCGGAGTGATGCGAACCCATGCGTAACTCCTTCTGCGCTTCGAACGGTTACCCTGCGCTACGGAACCGGCGGGCTGCGCTGGTATTGGACCCCTGTTGAAGGTCAAAGGTCAAATGTCAAAGGTCAAAGGCGAGGTATCCTTTTGGCCGCGAGGAGGGCGCGATGCGCGACTTCAAGTCTGTTTCACGTCGTGACGTGTTGAGGATGGTCAGCGCCGTCGGCAGTCTTGCGATCACGGGCAGCCGCAACGTCTGGGCGCAATCCGCGAGCCGGATCGAGTCGCTCGCTCCAGAGCTCGAGAGCATCCTGAGCACGAGCGAGCCGATCCGCCAGCTGGCAACGGGCTATGGCGGTGACATCGGTCCGGCCGAAGGGCCGCTGTGGTGGGCCGAAGGTCGCTATCTTCTCTTCAACGACATTCACACCGCGCGCCGGCTCAAGTACACGCCGGGGCAGCAGGGTGCGACTGTTGCAATGGAGAAGACCAATGAGGCCAACGGCATCACCCGTGATCTGCAGGGCCGCCTTGTCTCCGCCGAGCACCTCACCAGGCGCGTGACGCGTTACGAGCCCGACGGCAGCGTGACGGTCATCGCGAACAGCTTCCAGGGCAAGCGGCTGCTGCGTCCGAACGACGTGATCGTGAAGTCGGACGGCGCGATCTATTTCACCGACCCGGGCGGGAATGCGGCTCCCGACCAGTGGGACGTGACAATCTCGGGTGTGTATCGGGTGTCTGCCGACCTCGGCACCATGTCGCTCGTCATCGACGACATGGTCAGGCCCAACGGTCTCGCCTTCTCGCCTGACGAAAGCATTCTCTATGTCGCCGACTCCCGTCGCCGTCACGTGCGCGCCTACGACATGCTCCCGAACGGCACCGTCGCAAAAGAGACGAGCCGCGTCTTCGTCGACCTGAACGGCGCCGAGCCCGGCGTGCCCGACGGGATCAAGATGGACACGGCGGGCAACATGTACAGCGGTGGCACCGGTGGCCTGTTCATCATCGACCCGAAGGGCAAGAAGCTCGGGCGCATCGTTCACGGTCAGCCGGCGACGACCAACGTCGCCTTCGGCGGCGATGACTGGAAGACGATCTTCTTCACCACTCGCAGCACGCTTTTTTCAGCCGGTGTGAAGATCGCGGGGGTCCCCGTTCCGGTCAAGAAACGCTCGACATAGATCAGGGGACGATTAGAGGCGAGGAACATGAAAGCGAAGGTCTCGGCGGCCGTCGTGATAGCGATGCTGATGATCGGAGCGGGGGTAGCATCCCACGCACGCGCGCAGCAGAAGGTCACCGGCGGCACGCTCACGGCTGCGGACTACATCGAGATCCAGCAGTTGGTCGCCCGCTACGGTTACGCGGTCGATACACACGCCGACAACGGCTACGCGTATGCGGATCTCTTTACACCGGACGGCGTCTTCGGCAAGACCAAAGGGCGCGAAGCGCTGGCGGAACTCGCGCGCGCGACGCAGAAGGAGCGAGCCGGTCCTTCGTTCACGCGTCACTACCTGACGAACGTCATCATCTACCCGACGCCGGAAGGCGCGCGCGGCAGTCAGTACCTCATGGCGCTCGACGTATCCGAGGGTGGCAATCCCAGTGGCATCGTGCACGGCGGCCGGTATGAGGATGAGTACGTGAAGACGCCAGCAGGATGGCGATTCAAGTCGCGGCAACTGCACCCGGCAAAGATCGGCGTTCCACCGCCGACCGCGAAGTTGCCGCCGTCGTCGCGGTGAAGGTATCCCTATGCGTAACACGATTCTTGCCGTGGCTGTGAGCTTTGGCGTGTGTGCTCTCGTCGCAGTACAGGCGCAGCAGGCGAAGAGCGACAGCGCGTCGAGTGTCATGGCGCTCACCGCCATGGACTACGTCCAGATCAAGCAGCTGGTGAACCGCTATGCGTTCGCGCTGGACACCGGCTCGCGCAACGGCTACGACTACGCCGACCTCTTTTCATCCGATGGTGTCTTTGACAGCAACTCGCGCGGCCGGATACAGGGACGAGATCAGTTGGCGACGCTGGCGCGCGGCGGGCGGCGAGGCCCGCTGTATGTCAATCACTACATCATGAACCACATCATCGAGCCCACGGCCGATGGCGCGGTCGGACGGCAGTATCTGATCAACATCAGTCACGACGAGAACATCCCGCAGGTAGGGCCGAATCCGAATCAGTGGTCTCTCGTTGGTCAGAAGCGCGGAAGCCTCGACACGGTAGGCGGCCACTACGAGGACATCTACACGAAGACGCCTGAAGGCTGGCGCTTCCGCTACCGGAAACTGGTGCCATCGAAGTCAGGGCCCGATCCCAAGCTGACCGCGACGTTGAAGATGCACCCGGTCAAGCCCGATCCCACTGACACGGTGCCCGCTGTTCCCGGCGGTCTGAGCGCGATGGACTACATCGAGATCGAGCGCCTGGTGGCGAGCTACGGTCACGCGCTCGACAATGGATACGGAACGACAGACAACGGTGAGCCCTATGCGGGCCTGTACACCGCGGACGCGACGTTTGGCCAGTCAACCGGGCACGCGCAGTTGGCCGCGCTCGGGCGGGAACAGCCACAGGGGCCGCAGTACGTTCGCCACTATCTGACGAACTACGTGATCGAGCCGTTTGCCGGTCAGGCCATCGGGAAGCAGTACCTGGTTGTCATCGACATGCCGGAACCGGAGGCACGGGCGAAGGGCACGCCCGGTACGGTCTTCCTCGGTGGGCACTACGAGGACGTTTATCAGAGAACGCCGGACGGCTGGCGTATGAGGACGCGACGGCTCTTTCGCGCGATTCCGAGCCCCGGTAAGTAGAGCGGACACGTCAACGGCGTTTCGGTGCAGTCGCCTCGCGACCCGCCCGGCTCAGTCGAAGCTCGGGATCGAATAGCGCTGCTGCCGCAGTGAACGCCACCACGATCGCCACGCCGAGCGCAGCCAGCGAGGTCGCCGCGCTGAACTCCATGGGCTGACCGAGCGCGCCACGCATCAAGTCGACGGCATACGTCACCGGATTCAGGCGCACCGCTGCATAGAGCCAGGCCGGCATCGTGGACGTTGGATACAACGCGCCGCTCAGGAACAGCAGGGGAAACAGCACGACGTTGACGACGGCCGCGAAGTTCTCGACCGAGCGAACCGGCGCGGCGACGAGGAG